>CAJTLD010000007.1:0-30166 GCA_910577065.1 uncultured Lachnospiraceae bacterium
AAAAAAGTAAACGGAAAAGTCGGTTATGGTTCGTATTCCACAATCCGAAACGCCTGGATACCGAATCCGCCGCAGATTACGGCCGTATTGGGGAGCACGGCAAATTCCGTGGAAGTGTTCTGGAATCCAATCAGCGGGGCGGAGAGTTTTACGGTATACCGATCCACTACGCAGGACGGAAGCTATGAACAGCTTGTTACGCTTCCCGGTTCTGCAGTCAGCTATATTGATAAAGGCCTGAATATGGGCAGCCCGTATTTTTATAAAGTGGAAGCCGTTGTAAAAAGCTACAAGACGACTGCAAAAAGCGGCTTAAGCAATGCAATGGGCGCTTATCCGGTTCGTAAGACAAATATTACGTCCGTTGCGGCAAACGCGCAGGGAGTGTTGGAAGTGGCCTGGAATCCAATTTTGGACGCGCAGGGTTACCGGGTATACCGGAGCACGGAATTAAACGCAAATTATACGCTTTTAGCCGAACTAACCGGCGCGTCCGTTGCAAATTATGCGGATCCGGCGGCAGAGAGGAATGTGACGTACTACTATAAAATCGTTCCGGTCGGGCTTTATAACGGGGCGGCGGTGTATGGGGACGAATCCCCCGCAGTGTCCGGGATGCTTCCGGCGGCTCCGTAAGCGGATACGATTCAACAAAATTGCAGGAGAAGACCATGAAAAATATATGTAAAAAAACACTTATGATCTTATGTTTGCTGCTGGCAGTGTCCGGCGTACCGCAAAAAGTGAAAGCGGCAGGGCCCATACAGGCTCTGGCCGTATCCAGCGGCAAAATTGAATTAACCTGGGGAATTACAGAGGAAGCGGATCGCTATGCCGTTTACCGGAAAGGGCCTTCGGACAGCAGATTTAAAAAGCTGGCGGAAGTGTCGGCAGTCGCGTACCGCGATACGTCAGTCAGCGCAGGAGCCGCCTATCTTTACAAAGTTGTCGCCATCAGCCGGGAAACCGGACTGGAACTTTTGAATACGGAAACGACGGTAAAGGCAAAGGCTCCGCAGAAGACGTCTATTGAACGGGTTGCGGTAAAGAAACCGACGGCAATGCAGATTGTATGGAAAGCCTCTTCGGGCAGCGACGGTTATCAGATTTTCCGTTCTCAGAACGAGCATGGCAAATACGAGGAAATCGGCAGGGTAACAGGCAAGTCGACTACGTCTTTTACCGACGAAAACGTGATTCCGGGCAAAGCGTATTTTTATAAAGTGCGGCCCACGAACCAGAACCATATGGGGCTTGGTTCGTTTTCCTCTCCTGCCCGGGGACGGACAATCGCCAAAACAACGATTACTTCCATTGCCTCCCTTTCTTCCGACAAGATGCTGATTTCCTGGAAAAAGGTAGCGAACGCCCAATCCTATGAAATATACAGAAGTTCCCAGGCAAGCGGCAAATTCAGGAAAATTGCAACCGTAAAGGGCTCCGTACGCAAATATACGGACAAAAACGTCAAAAGCGGCAAGAAGTACTATTACCGGATCAACGCCACAGGAAATCTCGACGGAAGAAAAATAACAAGCGGTTATTCCGAGGCGGCTTCATTCCGCGCGCTGAAGCAGGTAAAGATTTCCTCCTTAAAGACAACGGCAAATGACGAACTTGTGCTGAAATGGGAGAAAGTAGCGGGCGCAACGAAGTACAAAATTTTCCGCGCCACTTCAAAAAACGGTTCCTATAAAAAAATTGCAATCGTACCGGGGACAGGCGCCTTAAAACTTTCCTATACGGATAAAAAAGTGTCTTCCGGCAAAACCTATTACTACCGGGTGCAGGCGTATTCGGAAGAAAAGGGCATTATAAGCGCCGGCAGCGGCAGCAAGTCGGATGCCAAAGGCATTTCCGTCTATTATCAGATTATGGGGGAAACATCCGTAACGGCGGAACAGATGGCGTCGTTTTACAAAGCTTCCGGCAAATCGTACCCGTCCGCGCTTTACAAAGACAAGGGCGCAAAGAATATTGAGAAATTCTGCGAAATTGTAATAGAAGAAAGCGAAAACGAAGGCGTAAAGGCGGAGGTAATTTTTGCCCAGGTATGCCTGGAAACCGGATACTTGCAGTTTTACGGGCAGGTAAGCGCTTCGCAGTGTAATTTTTCAGGCCTAGGCGCTACGGACGACGGCGCAGCCGGGGCTACGTTTCCGGATGTCAGGACGGGGATCCGGGCGCAGGTACAGCATTTGAAAGGTTACGCGTCCAAAGAGCCTTTAAACCAGGCGTGCGTGGATCCGAGGTTTACATATCTTTCTGCAAGACGCGGCAGCGCAAAACATGTAGAAGATCTTGGGGGCGGCAACTGGGCCACGGATCCGGACTATGCCGTTAAGCTAAAACGCCTGATTAACGCAATGAAAAGTTATTAAAGACGGTATACGGAGGGGTGCGGATGACTGGCAAAAAGAAACAGGGGATTGAATTTCGTTATTATGAAATCCCGCATGGGGAACATTTGCTGGCTTTGACGGGCGATAACCCGAACCAGGAATATGCGGCGGAATCTCCCTTGCCCAAGCTGTATTTCCATAATCTGTTGGAAGTGGGATACTGCAGCTGGGGTGAAGGCATTATTGCCTTTGAAACGGCAGAGGCGCCTTATAAAGCGGGGACGCTTGCCATTATCCCGCCCAACTGCCCGCATTTTATCCACGACAGCTGCCCCTCGGGCAGCAGATGGGAATATCTTTATATCAGCCCGCAGGAACTTCTGCGCGGATTTTATCCGGATAACCCGCTGTTTATAAAAAAAATTACAGAGCAGCTGAAAAAGGAACAGTGCTTTTTTTGCGGCGGTCATAATAAGCTGTTTGCGCTGGTGCGCATGATTCTGGATGAATGCCCGGGGAGTATCTCAGGGGGCTTTTGCTTGCGTTTTTGATTTCTGCAGCCGGCTGCCAGACGGAGGGCGGGGCTTGCCAGCCTGAACATTATACGCAGAATGGGGGCATACGGCACATTACGGCGGCGCTGGAGTATATTTCCAAAAATTATATGGATAATATCAGGATGGAAACGCTTGCGGAAACCTGCAACTTAAGTGAAACGCATTTCAGGCGTCTGTTTGCGGAATATATGAACATGGCGCCGCTTGCGTATATCAATTTGGTGCGCATCAAACAGGCGTGCGAACTGATTCGGAATACGGGATGCTCTATGGAAGACGCGGCGGCGAGGGTAGGCTATACGGCGGTGTCGTCTTTTAACCGGAATTTCCGCAAGATTATGGGGATATCGCCTTACCAGTATAAAAAGAGTGGTGAAAATCACCAAAGCATTTCGTGAAATATATGCATTTTATCCTCAAATAATTGGTAAATTGTATATAATTTGGCTAAATTTTTGTGCAAAGAGTAGATTTAATCATAAAGATGGTTGAATCTGCTCTTTTTTTGGTCGGATATGAGAACATCTGACGCGGGAAAATTGGTATAATGCCAATATAAACAAAACGGAAATAGGTTTTAATGTGTACAACTCACATAATATCATTCGGCCGGATGAGAATTCAAATTTCCTGTTTATGAAACTCAACAAAGTTTTTTTGGGAGGAAACCATAATGAAAAGAAAATTATTGTCACTTTTATTAGTTGGCGCAATGTCAGCAACCATGTTTGCAGGATGCGGCAACGGCGGTACGGATACGAATGCACCGGCAGACGACGCATCAAATACTGCGGATGGCGCGGCAGCAAATTCCGAGGCTCCGGTGGAGGATGTTTCCTCAGATTCCGAAGTTCCTGAAGACGATGCTTCCGGAGAACCGCAGACCTTAAAGGTAGCGGCTTTTGAAGGCGGTTACGGTGCGGATATGTGGTCAGAAGTTGCAACGGCTTTTGAAGATTCACATCCTGGCGTTACCGTAGAACTTACGGTTGACAAACAGTTAGAGGACGTAATCAGCCCAAGCATGAGAGCTGGCGATTATCCGGATGTCGTACATCTTGCAACCGGACGTGATGCGGCTTTGACAGAGACATTGACAAAAGAAAAAGCGCTTCTTCCGCTGACTGACGTACTGGATATGACAGTACCGGGCGAAAGTGTAACAGTAAAGGATAAGATTATTCCTGGTTTTGTTGATACACTTGGAACCAACCCATATGGTGACGGCGTAACTTATTACGCACCGATGTTCTACAGCCCATGCGGATTATTCTACAATGCAGGCCTGTTCACAGAAAAGGGCTGGACTGTTCCGACGACATGGGATGAGATGTGGGAGTTGGGTGACAAGGCCAAAGAAGAAGGCATTGCATTATTCACCTATCCTACCACAGGTTATTTTGACGCATTTACATATGCCCTGTTATCATCTGCAGGCGGCTCTGACTTCTACAACAGCTGCATGACATATGAAGATGGTATCTGGGAAAGTGAAAATGCAACTAAGGTATTTGAATTAATCGGCAAACTTGCAGGTTATACGGAAGGCACAACCGTTGCAAATGCAAACAACGAGAACTTCACAAAGAACCAGCAGTTAATCCTTGACAACAAAGCAATCTTCTGCCCGAACGGCACATGGCTGCCTGGCGAAATGGCAGAGGCTCCAAGGGCTGACGGTTTTGAATGGGGCTTTATGGCAGTTCCTGCAGTAAACGCAGGCGAGAGCGGAGCTTCCTTTACATTCTTCGAGCAGATGTGGATTCCTGCAGAAGCAGCTAATCCGGATCTGGCAAAAGAATTTGTAGCTTATATGTATTCTGACGAAGCAGCTGCAATCTTTGCAAAAGCAGGCGCTGTTCAGCCAATTGAAGGCATGAGCGATACGCTTGAAGGCGACAACAAGTTGTTCTACAGCATCTATGACAACGGTGCAACAGCAGTTATGGGCGGATTCGCATCCACGACTCCTGTAGAAGGCGTTTCCATGGCAGATACATTATTCGACACTGTAAACAGTATCGTAAGCGGCGACAAGACGGTTGCTGACTGGCAGGCGGCTGTAGAGGCAGCAAGTGATCAGTTAAGAGATGCAATGGAATAAGATATAACATGCAGGCGATCGATTCGAGACGCAATGGATAAAGTATAGCAAGGGGCGTTCTGGAGATTTCTACTTCTGGAACGCCCTTTTCCAATCAGCAGGCCTATGCAGATATGGGGGCAGGGTGTGCCAAAATAAGGAATATAAGGAAATGGAGGTATGAGCGTGAAAAAGAGTAAGGCAAGAAGTGTTTTTATTGGGGTATGTGTAATACCTGCCGTTGTATTGTTTGTTATTTTTATGTTAGTTCCAACATTTAACGTCTTTAAGATGTCCATGTATAAATGGGGCGGATTTTCCAACTCTAAGACTTTTGTAGGCCTGGAAAACTTTAAAACATTAATGGCAGATTCAAACTTCTTCCGGTCATTTCAGAATACGGTGCTGTTAGTTGTCTGTGTTACGGTTGTAACCATGGCTCTTTCCCTGATTTTTGCGGCAATCATCTCAAGGGAAAAAATCAAGGGAGAGAATTTTTTCAGAATTATCTTTTACATACCAAACATCTTATCGGTTGTTGTCATTTCCGCTATCTTTTCAGCGATATATGATCCGACCAGCGGGCTTTTAAACAGTATTCTGGGGATTTTCCGGGGAAGCGATAATCCGATCCTTTGGTTAGGCGATCAGAAAATTGTAATTTACAGCCTGGTGATTGCAATGATCTGGCAGGCGATTGGGTATTACATGGTTATGTATATGGCAAGTATGGCAAGCGTTCCGGAGAGCCTTTATGAATCGGCGGACATGGAAGGCGCGGGCAAAATCCAGCAGTTCTTTTCCATTACGCTGCCGCTTATCTGGACCAACATCAGAACCACGCTGACGTTTTTCATTATCAGTTCCATCAACTTAAGTTTCCAGTTTGTAAAAGTACTTACAAGCGGCGGGCCGGACGGTTCTACGGAAGTATTCTTAAGCTATATGTACAAACAGGCATATACGAACTCTTCTTACGGATACGGTATGGCAATCGGCGTTGTAGTATTTTTGTTCTCATTTGCTTTATCGGCTTTGGTAAACTTCGTTACCAAGAGAGAACCATTGGAATTTTAAGGGGGTGTATGCATGAAGAAGAAAAAAGAACTGAGTTTGAATACGCTGTATCGGATTTTTATTTATGTTGTGCTGATTACACTCGCAATCAGCATTATTGTACCGGTAGGCTGGGTATTTGTGGCGTCCATTAAGGAAAACTCCGAATTTTACGGAAGTCCTTGGACAATGCCGAAAGGATTTTATTTTCAGAACTTTATAGACGCGTTTGAAAAAGCAAACATGGGCGCTTATTTTATGAACTCTGTCATAGTAACGGCGCTTGCGCTCGTGATTTTGCTTGTAGTGGCTCTCCCGGCGGCCTATGTACTGGCAAGGTACCGTTTCTGGGGAAGCAAATTGATCAATACTTTATTTATGGGAGGCCTGTTTATTAACGTAAACTATATTGTAGTCCCGATTTTCCTGATGTTTGTGGATGCGGACACATTGATCCGAAAAATCGGGGGCGACGGATTCTTTTTAAATAACCTGTTTGTTGTGGCGTTGGTATATGCAGCGACAGCCCTGCCGTTTACCATTTACCTGTTGTCCGGTTTCTTTGTGACGATACCAAGGGATTATGAAGAAGCGGCATATGTAGACGGAAGCGGTTATTTCCGGACTATGATCAAGATTATGATGCCGATGGCAATGCCGAGTATCATTACGGTTATCCTGTTTAACTTCCTGTCATTTTGGAATGAATACGTTATATCCATGACTTTGCTGACAAAGGATGCCAAGACGCTTCCGGTAGGCCTTATGAACCTGATGCAGGCGCAGAGGGCTGCGGCAAACTACGGGCAGCTTTATGCGGGTCTTGTAATCGTTATGCTTCCGACCCTGATCCTTTATATTATGGTCCAGAAGAAGCTGACACAGGGTATGAGCCTTGGCGGATTGAAGGGTTAATAAGGAGGGAATGCTATGAAATGGTTAATCAGAATTTTATATTTGGTTGTTTTTGTCGTAAGCATGGCGCTTGTTATCGTCGGCCAGCGTAATATCGGCCCGACAGGCCTTCTGACCATGCTGGTTGGCCTTGCAGGGATTCTCGTTCTTCTTTTCCTGTACAACAGAAAGTATCAATAACCGATGGTAGGACTACCCGCTTCTGTGTATAACAGGAGCGGGTAGCCGCTTTGGAACAGAATTTGGTAATTAGTGTAAACTATATAAGGAGGAATTTAATAATGGAGAAATTGGGCAGTAAAAGGAGCATACATTCTTTTATAGCCGGCTTGCTTGCTTTTGCTATGGTTATGACATCCGTATTATCCGGTTTTCCGGCTATGCAGGCAAAAGCGGCGGAAGCTAAGGTTTGGTATCATGTGGAAACCGGAAGCGGAAATGGTAATTCACATTCTTATTCCGACGCATCCACGAACCCGGCCGCAGTATTGCTGCATTCAACTGGGAAAATGCCGGCGTCAGGCGGGACATTTTCCGTTACCTATGAAAAACAGGGAGAGGCTTCTACGGCAAGGTTAGGCTTCTTTTATACATATCTGAACGACGATAATTTTTTGTATGTAGGATATGATTCCAGCAGTAAATGGTTTTATGAATATAAGGTAAACGGCGAAGGATCTTATGCGTCTATGGCGGGACTTCCGGATCAGGCGGATGCTTCACGTACGACGTTTTCCGTCGCGCTCAGCCGTGAAACCCTGACTGTAAGTGTGAACGACGCGCGGGCAAATATTACAAATCAGGCGTTTATTACGCTGGCGGAGAATGCGGCAGGCAACGGCAGGTTTGGGTTCCGTGCAGGAGCGCCGACGTCCTTTCATTTTACGGATGCCAGGCTGGATAGCCGTGCTTTGGATCATAACTGGAGTTTTCTTGCGGATTGTGCCGGACAGGTATTCGAAGAGGAAGAGCCGGTTCCGGTGTATACGGTTACAGGAAAGGTGCAGGATGCCACAAGTAATGCCCCTATCCAGGACGCCACAGTCCGTATCGGAATAGAAAGCGCAAAAACAGGAAGCAACGGTACATTTTCTTTAGAAGTGGAAAGCGGAACATATGATGTTTCGGTATCGGCAAAAAGCTATACATTATATACGGCGTCCAATGTTTTGGTTAATGCAAATAAAGAATTAGAGCCTATTAAACTGGTTAAACAGTCTGAAGTGGTATTTGATACTTATATTGAAAAGGATGATATTCGGGCAGCGATAAGCAGTACATTCCCGCAGGTTATGCAATATAAAATCAATATAAATGGAACGGAAAAGACTGTTTTGGGCCAAACGACAAAGCTGTCGACAGTCAAGATAAACAATGTTAATATCACTCCTGTAATGGGCGACATCAAGATCAATGCGGATCATGCAATTTATCCGATGTCTTTAAAGGATGAAGGCTCATCCATTGATATGGAAATGACAGTAAAAATTTCTGTTGCCAAGAATGATCTGACGTGGGAAGTTACTGAGATTAAAAAGAATGCCGGATGTGAAAAAATCAGTACGATTGAGATTCCTGAATTAAATCTGGTGACGATTACAGAAGGGCAGGCAAATGCGCAGTTTAAAGGCGCGACTTTATCCGGTAACGTAAATGCTTCCGGTGACGAGGAAATTACATTTTCAAAGGGCTTTGTTGCAAACAACAGAAAAGGATATGCTTATGGATTTCTGTCAGCAGATGGTGTGAGCGCGGGTGTTTGGAGTAATTCGGAAGCTTTGAATGACTGCCGCCTTGTACGTAATAACGGAGCGGATACCATGTCTCTTACAAGCGCGGCATGGTATCACGATTATTCTACAGACAATACGTCCAATGGGGATATGCGCCCTTCTAAGAATTATGACAATACGCCGGTAAGTGAATTGCCGTGCGCGAAGGTTTGCTTTGCGGGAGATGAAAACGAAGATGGATTCGTAGACTGGCAGGATGGCGCGATTGCATACAGGGATATTATGAATAATCCCTATGATTATGAAAGCGTAAAAGATTTGGTAAATTACCGTATTTCAATGAATTTCAGCAGCCAGGCTACGAACCCGTTTTTGAAGACGGCAGATAACATTAAGAAAGTTTACCTGGCAACGGACGGCCTGCCACAGGCGGTTATGATGAAAGGTTTCGGAAGTGAAGGCCACGATTCTGCAAACTCTGAGTACGGCAATATCGGCGAGCGAATCGGCGGGCTGGATGAACTGAAAAAATTAAACGCAATTGCTCATCAGTATAATACGCAGACGGGCATTCATATCAATGCCCAGGAATCGTATCCGGAGGCGCAGAGTTTTAATGACGCTTTAATCAATGGGCCTTGGGCGAACGGATGGGGTTGGCTGGATCAGTCATATACGATTAACCGTCCTTATGATTTGGGAACAGGGCTTCGCTACAAACGTTTGCTTCAGCTTTACGATCAGCTGACCGGTTCGGCTCTTTATGCAAATTCATGGCCGGGTGTTGTAGGCGAAGGGGAAGATGAAACAGTGGCGGACGCAGCTACAATTGCGGCTACTGTTGCAAAAAATAAAGAAACCGTGGATACAAACCTGGATTTCATATATCTGGACGTATGGTACGGCGAGTCCTGGGAAACACGCAAAATAGCGCAGCAGATCAACAGCCTTGGCTGGAGGTTTACGACAGAGTTTGGTACGGAAGGCGAGTATGATTCTACATGGCAGCACTGGGCAACGGAGGGGCGTTACGGCGGTTCCAACTCAAAAGGCGCGAATAGTGATGTAATCCGGTTTATCCGCAACCATCAGAAGGATTCCTTCGTTTTGAATTATCCGACATATGGCGGTGCGGCAGACAATCCGCTGCTGGGAGGATTTGAACTTGGCGGCTTTGAAGGCTGGGGAAATACAAATCACTGGTTTGATCAGTATATGACGATTACATGTGTAAACAACATTCCGACAAAATTCCTTCAGCATTATCAGGTTTATAAATGGGAGAATTACCCGGACGGCCAGTCTCCGACAGGCAACCACGAAAAGGAAATTACGTTAAAAAATGAAAAGGGCGACGTTGTTGTTGTAACAAGAAATGAAGAGCAGAGAAATGATGAGTATATTGAGAGAACTATTTATCTGAACGATTTGAAAGTATTGGATGATGTGGCTTACCTGCTTCCTTGGACAGATCCGGAAACAAAAGAAGAAAAGCTGTACCATTATAATTATGACGGCGGTACGACAACCTGGGATCTGCAGGATAACTGGTATGGCCTGTCAGACGTAACTGTTTATAAGCTGACGGATACCGGCAGGACAGAAGAGCAAACAGTTGACGCATCCAATGGAAGCGTAACGCTGACGGCGGAGCCGGATACATTATATGTTGTTTTGAAAGGAAAAGAAGCTCCGAAAACAGTTGCGGAATGGAGTAATCATGCGCATGTAAAAGATACCGGATTCAACAGCTATCCGGGGCTTGACGGCGGAGACCCATTGGATGAAAGCGTATGGTCAGGCGATACTACGGCAGTTAGCGTAGTGCGTATGGAATCAAGCGGCAATAAATACCTTCAGATGGGAAGCTCTTCGTCCGCTCAGTCCGTATCGACGACGATTTCTGATTTGACGCCAGGCAGGAATTATGTAGCTCAGGTTTATGTGGACAACAAAAGCGATGCGAAAGCCTGGCTTAAGGTAACGGGCGGAAAAGCAGACGTTTCCAATTATACGCTGCGTTCCCTTGGGGAGAACTGGGTACGTTGTGACGCGCACAATGTAGATGCGGTGAATAAGAGCCGTATGCAGAATATGCTGGTTTCCTTTACAGCTAACGCCAGGACGGCGACACTTACGTTAGAACGCGAAGCCGGAGCAGGATATACTTATTTTGACGATATCCGTATTATTGAGAAAACTCTGGAAAATGATTGGGGCAGCGCAAGATTGGAGCAGGATTTTGAAACGGTTACAGCCGGATTTTATCCGTTTGTAATGGGGCCGGCACAGCGCGTGGACGATCAGGTGACACATTTATCCGAGCGCCACGATCCTTATACACAGTCTGGATGGGGCAACATTGTATTGGATGATGTTATTGGCGGAAACTGGTCTTTGAAGCATCATGAAAGCGATGATGTAACTGTAGTAGGAATTATATATCGTACGATTCCCCAAAATATCCGTTTTGAACCGGGAGTAGAGTACCGCGTCAGCTTTGATTACCAGTCAGGCTGTGAAAATTCCTATGCAATTGCGGTTGGAGACGAGAGAGAAACGGTAGACAAAGACGGTAACACGGTCTTAATATATGATACGTTAGACTATCTGGAAAAGACGGCTGCGTCTTCAGCTGGCTCGAAATCCAGGACAGAACATTTCAGCTTCAATATTACGGGAGCTGAAAGCGGCCAGTCCTGGTTTGGTCTTTACTGCAATGGGGCGACAGGGAGAGGACAGTATGGCCAGAGGGATTTTGTTTTAGACAATCTGGTTGTAGAACGTCTTGATATTCGGATGAATGAAACCGTTTCGGAAGTTACTTCAGCCAAAGATCCGGTGCGGCTGTCAGTTGAGTGTGATAACCCTTCTGCTTTGGGAGAAGTAACCTGGCGGTCTGCAAATACAGACGTAGCCCGTGTTATCGCAGATCCGGCCAATGATCAGATGTGCAATGTATATATTGTAGGCGCCGGGGAAGCAATGATATATGCAGAAACCACTTTAGACGGAAGCCCGGTTTCCGTGGGCGGGAAAGTGTCTTCCTTAGGGCTGAATGAAGAAAGCGAAATAGAAGACATAGAAAGCAACATGGATCTTTTCGCATCAGAATACAAAGCGGAATTATTAGAATCTGTAGCACAGACAAAGGACTATATGAACAGCCTGAATAAATCCGATTATACGGAAGAAAGCTGGAAACAATTCGAAAAAATATATGACGATGCAAGAAAGCTGGCTTCTGCAAGCGGGGAAAAACGAGGCGCAGAGTATGCCGCTATGATAAAATCGCTTTTGGAGGCAGCGGAAAAATTAGAGAAGAAGGGTACGGATGTTGTTCCGCCAAGCACGTCAGACGACGCGAAGAAAGCTTTAAAAGCCGCTTTGGACGCAGCGAAGAAGCTGATTGATGCAGGGCAGGGAAATTATACGGATGAAAGCTGGAATGCGTTTAAGGCTGCGTATGATGCTGCATATGCAAATGCAAATATCAGTGACGAGGCCAGGCTGAACAGTTTAAGGGCGGCGTTGATAGCGGCGCAGAACGGCCTGGCGCAAAAACCGCCAGTTGTTCCGGAACCGGTTCCTTCTGTTAAAAAAGGCCAGGTATACACCGACACGAAGAAAAAACTGCAATACAAAGTAACGGACGCAGCTAAGAAAACGGTAACCGTTATAAAGGGCACGAAAAAGAATGCCACTTCCGTTACAATTCCTGCAACTGTGACGATTGACGGCGTGAACTGCAAGGTTACTGAAATCAGCGCAAAGGCGTTCAAAGGATTTAGGAAGTTAAGGAGCGTGACGATCGGCTCTAACGTGACAAAGATTGGAAACAGTAGCTTTGAAGGATGCGCAGCTATGACAAAAGCTACTATCGGCAGCAACGTCAAGACGATTGGCAAGAAAGCATTCTACAACTGTAAGAAGCTTGCGAAAGTTACCATCAAAGGTAAGAAGATTACGAAAATCCAGGCAAACGCTTTCAAAGGAACCAGTTCCAAACTGAAAGTGACGCTTCCGAAAAAACTTACCAAAAAGCAGAAAAATAAACTGAATACCCTGTTGAAAAAAGCAGGCGCATAATTCATTGACAGAAAGGCGCGAAATCTTTATTGAAAAATGAAGGTTTCGCGCCTTTTTTTATAGTTAATTTAAAATAATAAAAAATATCTTGACAAAATACAATGTGATTTGGTAAATTGAATGTACAAAATACAAATTTGTAGTAAAATGTAGGTTTTTGCTTAGAAAGGAGTGCGTATATGAAAGGAAAAAAATGGAAAGCGATACTGGCAGCTGTTATAATATTGGGAATGCTTCCTGCCAATGTTGCGGCGGTATGGGGAGAAAACGTGAATGTACCCGAAAAAGGGGCGGCTTTGAATGACTTCGAAGAAAAATACAGCTATATGGATGTACTTCCGCTTACAGAAGCACAATTATCAGCAGCCGAAAAGACAGAAATCCGAGATAGTTTGGGATTATTGGATCATAAGCCGCAAAAAGCGGCGGAAATCATCAATACATTTGAAAATGACGTATTTGAAGTGGCAGTTCAGGATGCTTTTGACTACTATTTTGCGGATGCAGAGAATGTGGACAGGGACGCCCTGGATTTATTTGTAAGCCGTGTAGACGAGAGAGCCGACGCTGTTCTGGCCGGTTATGAAGACGCTTTAAAGGAGCGTCAGAATGCGCAAAATCTGGATTTTGAAACAGAGCATGTCATTGTTATGTTTGATGAGGGAATGCGTTATGAGGACGTACGGGATATTGCGGGACGGATCGGAGAGGCGGATATCATTGACGGAACGGCCAGAACATTGGAACAGTGCATAGAAGACGGAATTTATCAGGAAGGGCAAAAAATTACAATCCGTCTGGATATTGGAATTTCAGGAACCGTGCAGGATGCGGTAGAAATGCTTCAATCGGTGGAAGGGATAGCTGCGGTAGAGCCAAACGGATTTTACACCATAGATTCTGTAGGCGATACAGACGATCCATATAAAGGAGATCAGAATTATCTGAATCAGATAGATACTTTCGGAGCGTGGGAGGCCATGCTTGCTTCTAATGATAAGTGCAGTTATCGGCAGGTGAAGGTAGCGGTTATTGATTCAGGAGTGGATTTCAATCATGAAGATTTGAAAAATGTTATATCGGAAGACAGCGTTAATATCAAAGAAAAAAATGAAAACGGATATTACAGAAGCTTGTTCCATTCCGAACGGCCTTTTATTGGGGAGCATGGGACGCATGTTGCAGGTATTATAGCCGCTAAAAGCAATAATGGCGTTGGGACGGCAAGCATTACGTCTGTATATGATCCCTCTGGACGGTCAAACGAACAGGTTTGCAGGATTCTGGCGATTAATGCGGCGCATATTAATGCAGATAATGAAGTGCGTTTTACAATTCAGAGTTTGATAGATGCCATAAATTATGCCGTTAACCGAGGTGTAGATGTAATTAATATGAGTCTTGGAGGATATTCTTATTATACGGCATATCAGGAGGCAATTGATAAAGCATACGAAAAAGGCATTGTAGTTGTGGCATCCGCAGGCAACGACAATACTTCCAAAGCCCATTATCCATCCGATTATGAACATGTTTTTTCAGTGGCATCGCTAGATGTTAACGCCACAGAAAGAAGGAGTAGTTCAAATTTCGGAAAAGGGATAGATCTCGCGGCTCCGGGAAGCTATATTGTAAGTACGAAAGCAGGTACAAAAGATGAGGTAGTAAGTATGTCAGGAACATCCATGGCGTCTCCTGTGGTGGCCGCGACGGCAGCATTTATGCGCGCTGTAAATCCGGATTTATTGGTAGATGATATTGAGTATTATTTGGAAAAGACCGCGGATGATTTGTATACGGAAGGCTGGGATGAATATACCGGGTTTGGCAGGGTAAATGTAAATCACGCAGTGCAGACAGCCAGATTGGAACGGTTTCGTAAATTAGAGGGCAAAAATAGCGTAACATATAAATTCCATGGGAGCGCGATAGATTTGCTTATCGACAGAATCCCTTTGGCAGAGTATTACAGAGTTGAAAAGGCTGAAAACGCAAATGGGCCGTACCAGCTCGTAGCAGATCATGTGGATTTTGATGAATTGGAGAATGGAAAGGTATTTTACAGAGAACATATCTATTTGACGGATACAAATATAAGAACGTATTATTATAAAGTGACAGCTGTTATGAAATCTTATGATTATATGACTGATAAAGAACGATTATTTACAAGAGATTTTTCTCCGTCCCCTTTACAGGTAAATTGTACTTTGCCGTCAGTGTCAATCAGAGTATCTAGTGAAATAAATAATTCAATTGAATTAGATACAAGTTTTTATTCTTCGTTTTATATTTTTAGGGCAGATACCCCTGAAGGGCCTTTTACACAAATAGGAAGAACAAATTCTTTTGATAAGACATTTACTGTATCTGGGGAAAAAGGAAAGACATATTATTTTCAGGCTTTAGGCTGGAGAGATAAATTCGGTTCCGTAGTGTTTGCTGAGAAACCATCCAATACAATCGCTATCACAATTAAATAAGCAGTTTAGAAGAAAACATTAAAAACTGTTTTCAAACCGGGAAATATATGATATAATACAGGCGCTGTACAAATTTTAGAAAAGGAAGTAGAGATTATGACAGAAGGCGGGTTATTGATATTCCTGGGAATTATCGTTTTATTTGTTGTCATTGTCGCCGTAGTGACAGTGGTTTCTGCAGTCACCAGCGCAGTTGCGGCGGTCGTGCAGAAAAATACAGAGGAAGAAGAATAAGCAATTAAAGCAAAAGTAATGAGAAAGAGGAGTACATATATACGGTTTACAGAGAGAGCGGCTCATCGGCTGAAAGGCGGCTTATGCACGGTATATGGAAGGTAGCTTTTGAACTGGCAGGCTGAACACAGGGTCTTTCGTAAGCCTGCACGGGTCATCCCGTTACAGATGAATGAGATGCGGCGCGAGGATATAGAGCCGCAAGCAAGGTGGTACCGCGCACAAATTCGCCCTTGGAAGCTATGCAAGCCATAGTTTCCAGGGGTTTTTTTAAAGGAGAATGAAAAATGAGCAAAGAACTGGCAAAAACGTACGATCCACAGGGAATTGAAGAAAGACTCTATCAGAAGTGGGAAAAAAACGGCTATTTCCGCGCGAAAGCGGACAAAAGCAAAAAACCTTTTACGATTGTGATGCCGCCGCCGAATATCACGGGGCAGCTTCATATGGGGCATGCGCTTGACAATACGATGCAGGATATTTTGATCCGGTACAAACGGATGCAGGGTTACAATGCCCTTTGGCAGCCCGGAACGGATCATGCGGCAATTGCGACGGAGGTTAAGGTCATTGAAGCGTTAAAGGAACAGGGTATTGACAAAGAAGACCTCGGAAGGGACGGTTTTCTTGAAAAATGCTGGGAATGGCGCAAAGAATATGGCGGCAAAATATTAAAGCAGCTTAAGAAAATGGGATCTTCCGCAGACTGGGAGAGGGAACGCTTTACGATGGACGAAGGTTGCTCGGACGCCGTTTTGGAGGTGTTTGTCAAACTCTATGAGGAAGGCTTTATTTACAAAGGTTCCCGTATTGTCAACTGGTGTCCGGTCTGCCAGACTTCGATATCCGATGCGGAGGTGGAACACGAGGAACAAGACGGCTTTTTCTGGCATATCAACTATCCGGTTGCAGGAGAAGAAGGCCGGTTTGTGGAAATAGCCACCACCAGGCCGGAGACGATGTTCGGCGACACTGCCGTAGCGGTAAACCCGGAGGATGAAAGATACAAAGATATCATAGGCAAGACGTTAAAGCTGCCGCTTACGGATCGCGAAATCCCGGTAATTGCAGACGCATACGTGGATAAAGAATTTGGGACAGGCTGCGTAAAGATTACGCCCGCACACGATCCGAACGATTTTGAAGTCGGCAAACGCCACGGGCTAAAAGAAGTCGTAGTGATTAACGACGACGCCACGATGAATGAAGGAGCGGGGAAATTTGCGGGAATGGAGCGTTATGCGTGCAGGAAGGCCCTGGTCAAAGAACTCGAAGAAATGGGGCTTCTTGTTAAAGTAGAGCCGCATGCGCACAATGTAGGCACACACGACCGCTGCGGCACGACGGTAGAGCCGATGGTGAAACAGCAGTGGTTTGTGAAAATGGACGAATTGATAAAGCCTGCGGTAGAAGGCGTGAAAAACGGCGAAATCCGGCTGCTTCCAAAACGCATGGAAAAGACGTATTTTAACTGGACGGACAATATCCGCGACTGGTGTATTTCCAGGCAGTTGTGGTGGGGACACCGGATTCCGGCGTATTACTGTGAAGAATGCGGAGAAATGGAAGTTTCAAAAACCGCGCCTGCACAATGTAAAAAATGCGGCTGTACGCATTTTAAGCAGGATGAAGATACGCTTGACACCTGGTTTTCATCTGCCCTGTGGCCGTTTTCTACGCTGGGCTGGCCGGCCAAAACAGAGGATTTGGACTATTTTTATCCCAATGACGTTCTGGTAACCGGATATGATATTATCTTCTTCTGGGTTATCCGGATGATTTTTTCCGGTTATGCGCAGATGGATAAAGCGCCGTTTCATACCGTGCTGTTCCATGGGCTTGTGAGGGATTCCCAGGGGCGTAAGATGAGCAAATCTCTTGGGAACGGCATCGATCCGCTGGAAGTGATTGACAAATACGGAGCGGACGCGCTGCGTTTAACGCTTGTGACCGGGAACGCGCCGGGGAACGACATGCGTTTTTACTGGGAACGCGTGGAAGCCTCCCGGAATTTTGCCAATAAGGTATGGAACGCTTCCCGGTTTATAATGATGAACATCGGGGATGAAGAACCTGCGGTTCCGGCAAAAGAAGACCTTCTGACAGAAGATAAGTGGATTTTGTCAAGGGCAAACGGCCTGGCAAAAGAAATGACCGAAAAT
The DNA here is from genome assembly GCA_910577065.1 of uncultured Lachnospiraceae bacterium. GTDB lineage: Bacteria > Bacillota > Clostridia > Lachnospirales > Lachnospiraceae > Roseburia_B. Next base: position 17,655 of record CAJTLD010000007.1, read on the forward strand.
ATGGATAAATTTGAACTTGGGATTGCAGTACAGAAGGTATATGATTTTATCTGGGACGAGTTTTGCGACTGGTATATCGAGATGACAAAGCGCCGCACCTACAACCGGGATCAGGATCCGGTTTCGGCCAACGCCGCGCTTTGGACGTTAAAAGAAGTGCTTTCGCAGGCGCTTAAGATGCTGCATCCGTTTATGCCTTTTATTACGGAAGAAATTTACTGCACGCTTTGCCCGGGGGAAGAGACGGTAATGCTTGCCGCATGGCCCGTTTATACGGATGAGCGCAGCTTTGCCGCGGAAGAGGAAATGGTAAATCGCTGCAAAGAACTGGTAAAAAGCATCCGAAACTGCCGTTCGCAGATGAATGTGCCGCCTTCGAAAAAAGCGTCGGTTTATATCGTATCCGAACATGCGCCGGTGCGCCGGATTTTTGAGGACGAAAAAGAGATGTACGCGGGGCTGATGGGCGCAAGGGAAGTGAACGTGCAGGCAGACGCGTCCGGTATTGCCCAAGACGCGGTATCCGTTGTAATTCCGGATGCGGTTGTTTACATTCCGTTAGAGGAACTTGTTGACCTGGAAAAGGAAAAAGAACGCCTGGAAAAAGAAAAAGCCCGTCTTGCAGGGGAGCTCGCGCGTTCTAGGGGCATGCTTAGCAACGAACGTTTCTTAAGCAAAGCGCCGGAAGAGAAGGTACGGCAGGAACGCGGCAAACTGGCAAAATACGAGCAGATGATGGAACAGGTGACGGCGCAGTTAAATAGCCTGTCAGGCGCAGGAAAGTAAATTTGTTGCGGATTTATGTTGTTTTTTGCGGTGAGATCATAAAAACTTAATATTTTTTCGCTTGCATATTGGAACCACTATATTATAATGGTATAAGTATCCTCTTGGAAATGGATACCGGTTATGATATAGTGGTTTTTTGTGCGGACGGCAGCGGGCGGATATGCGCCCGGAAGTCCACGGAGGTGTATATATGATTGATTTTGAAGAAGAACTTAAGAAATTCCAGCCAAGCCTGGAGGTAGAAGAAGCAGAAGATGCAATTTATAACAGGGATATGACCGATATGACGGATATACTTTTAGAGATGATGAAGGAAAAGCATAATTAAGATACAGATACGTGAGGTGAGATATGGAATGTTATAATTGTGGGGCTGCCCTGACGTTGGACTCCTACTGCAGGCAGTGCGGCGCAGACATCCGTGTTTACGGAAAGATACTGCGCGCGTCGAACAGTTTTTATAATGAAGGGTTGGATCGTGCAAATGTACGCAACCTTTCCGGAGCAATCGAAAGCCTGAAAAAAAGCTTACAGCTGAACAAAATGAATATAGACGCCAGGAATCTTCTGGGACTGGTTTATTTTGAAATGGGAGATACCGTGTCCGCTTTAAGCGAATGGGTGATCAGCAAACATTTCATGAACCGGGGCAATGCGGCCGTCCAGTACTTAAATGAAATACAAAATAACCCTTCCAGGCTTGACGCCATTAACCAGACGATCAAAAAATATAACCAGGCGCTGATTTACTGCAGGCAGGACAGCAGGGATCTGGCTATCATTCAGTTAAAAAAAGTGCTTTCTTTAAACCCGAAGCTGGTCAAGGGCCATCAGCTTTTGGCATTGCTGTATATAGAAGAGGGCAAATACGATCAGGCCAATAAAGCGCTGCGCATTGCCTCAAAAATAGATGAAAACAATACCACGACCCTCCGTTACCAGAAAGAAATCAAGAATAAGCTAAAAGAGTCTTCCTCAAGGAAGTCGAAAAAAGAGGACTTGATTTCCTACCAGAGCGGCAATGATACCGTAATTATGCCGGCGCAGTTTAAAGACAATTCTGCATGGCAGACGATTTTAAATATTGTGATCGGCGTTGCGCTCGGAATCGGCATCGCTATGTTTTTGCTGCTGCCCAATATGCAGCAGCAGTCAAAAAGTGAAGAGAATGAGGCAATCAAAGCGGCAAACGATACCATATTTTCAAAGGATCAGTCTATTTCGTCTTTGGAAGGTCAGGTAGAAGATCTGACAAACCAAGTAAAAGAAGCAAAGGAAGCCGCCCAGGCGGTGGAATCCCGCTTTGCTTCTTATGAAGCTTTGATTGGCGCTTATTCGGCTTATACGACGGACGACATGGACGCGGCAGGCGAAGCGCTCGGCAGGGCCAAATCAGAGGACTTCAGCGAAGGCGTAGCGGCGGCCTACAATGATATAAGCGCAAAAATCAACGAAAAATATCTTGCCACGCTTTATCAGGAAGGTTACAATGCATATTCCAAAGGGGATTACCAGACGGCTGCAGAAAAGCTTTTGAAAGTAGCCGAAACAGACGAAGCTTATCAGGACGGGAATGCGATTTATTATCTTGCGCAGGCTTACCGGAGGCAGAACAATATGGAAGCCGCGCTGGTATATTATCAGAAAGTGCTGGATAAATATCCGGGCACACAGCGGGCGCGTACGGCGCAAAGTTATATCAACGCCAACGGGCAGGCTGAAACCGGGCAGCAGCCAAGCCGGCAGGGAGAACAGCAGCCGGACGGCCAGCCAGGGCAGCAGCAGGAAGAGCAGGAGGAAGGCCAGGAAGGGCAGCAGCAGGACGGACAGCCGGAACAGTAGCCGGGGCGCGCGGAATTTACAAAAGACGTTAAATCCATCGGACAATGGATATTAACGTCTTTTTTATTGAAAACAAACCAGAAAGGAAGGACAAGCATGGAGTGTAAGTATCAGTTAAAGGATGGGTGTATGAGGATTTCCATGCCCAGGGAAGTAGACCATCATTGTGCGGAGCAGCTCCGCAGGGAGGCGGATCTTTTGATTGGGGCCTATCATATACGGAGGCTGGTGTTTGATTTTAAGGCAACGGAGTTTATGGACAGTTCCGGAATCGGAGTGGTAATCGGCAGGTGTAAAAATATGGGCTACAGCGGAGGAGAGGTTTCGGCGGAGCATTTAAATGAACGGCTGCAAAAAATTTTTGTGGTATCAGGACTGCATAAGATGGTCCGGGTAACGGCAGGGCAGCCGACGGGAAATAATGGGGGAGAACAGGAATGAAAAACAAAATGCAGGTGACATTTGACGCCAAATCGGTGAACGAAGGGTTTGCCAGGGTAGCGGTAGCGGCTTTTTTAACGCAGCTGGATCCTACGCTGGATGAAATTGCAGATGTGAAAACGGCGGTATCCGAGGCGGTTACAAACGCTATTATCCACGGTTATGAGGAACGGGAGGGAACGGTGCATGTAAGCTGTGTGATAGAGGGCGTCGAAGCGCTTATCACGGTAGAAGATTTTGGGGTGGGGATGGCGGATATCCGCAAGGCAATGGAACCGTTTTATACGACAAAGCCGGAACTTGAGCGTTCCGGGATGGGATTTGCATTTATGGAGGCATTTATGGATGATATACAGGTTGAGTCAAAACCGGGTGTGGGGACAAAAGTAACAATGGCAAAGAAAATCGGGCAAAAGGAAGAAGAAAATCAGGATGGATGCGGTGATAGCTCTTATTAAGCAGGCGCACGCAGGGGATAAAGAAGCAAGGGACAAGCTTGTTTCGGACAATATGGGACTGGTTTGGAGCATCGTAAGGCGGTTTGAACACCGCGGGCATGAACGGGAGGAACTGTTCCAGATAGGCTGTATCGGGCTGATGAAAGCGATTGATAAATTTGAAACGGCTTACGAAGTGAAATTTTCTACATATGCGGTTCCTATGATCATGGGAGAAATCAAACGCTTTCTGCGGGACAGCAGTATGATGAAGGTTTCCCGTTCCTTAAAGGAAAACGGATGGAAAATAAAAAAGGCGTCGGATGCATTATCGCAGAAATACGGGCGGGATGCCTCGCTGCAGGAAATTTCAGAGGAAATCGGGCTTTGCGTGGAAGATATTGTGGAGGCAATGGAGGCAAACGAGGAGGTTGCTTCCATTTACCAGCCGGTATACCAGTCGGACGACAGTGAGATTTATCTGGTGGATCAGGTTTGCGGAGGAGGGACGCCAAAGACAGACGAACTTGTAAACCATTTACTTTTAGAGCAGCTTTTAAAGGGGCTTGATAAAAAAGAAAAAGAACTGATAGAACTTCGGTATTTTAAGGATATGACGCAGGTACAGGTGGCTGCGGTATTAGGGGTAAGCCAGGTACAGGTATCGCGCATGGAACGCAGGATACTGACGCGGATGAGAAAAGAAAGCGAAAAGTAAAGGAGGCCGGGCAAAAGAGAGAGCCTGCGGCAAAGGGAAAGAGATTTCTGCTGCCGCAGGCTTTTTGCAGCTTTGGTTAGAAATAAAGCGTTATAATTGCAGTTTATACATGGTTCATTTGGTTTAGGAGACGTTTTTTGGTTTCGTATAGTTTGTCGGAAAGATCCACATATATTTTGGCCGGATTTACGAACCGTTTGGTTTCATCCCAAATCGTATCTTTTTCTTTGGTGCAAATGGCCTGGATTTCCATAACGCTGGGAGAAGTATAGGTACAGCGGCCGTTTTGAAACACGGGGACGAGCAGTTCGCGCATATGATAGCTGCCGCCTGCAAGCCGTGTTTTTTTCCATGGCTCGTTCGGATCAAAAAGAAGCAGGTCTTCTTCGGCGTCGAAGGTTTCCCCGGCCAGGCAGATGTAGTCGGCGCGGATTTTGCCGGTATCATTGTCGTAAATGCGGTATATGGTTTTATTTCCCGGATTGGTTACTTTTTCCGTGTTTTCCGAAAGCTTGATTTTGGGGAGGAAGCTGCCGTTTGGGCCTTTTATGGCTGCAAGCTTATAGACGCCGCCAAAGGCCGGATTGTCTTTTGAGGTAATTAAGTTGGTGCCGACGCCCCAGGAGGTAATCATGGCGCCCTGGAATTTTAAACTCTGGATCAGGTGTTCGTCCAGGTCGTTAGAAGCGGAGATAACGGCGTCCGGAAATCCGGCTTCATCCAGCATTCTGCGCGCTTTTTTGGAAAGGTATGCCAAATCGCCGCTGTCCATGCGGATTCCGTAGTTGACCAGGGGGATGCCGGAATCTTTCATTTCACGGAACACGCGGATCGCGTTTGGGACGCCGGATTTTAAGGTGTCGTATGTATCCACTAAGAGCGTGCAGGCGGACGGGTAAAGGCCGGCATACGTTTGGAATGCGGTATATTCGTCCGGAAAACTCATAATCCAGCTGTGCGCATGGGTGCCAAGCACCGGTACGTTGAATAAACGGCCGGCAAGCACGTTGGAAGTGCCCTTGCAGCCTCCGATAATAGCAGCCCTTGCGCCATAGACGCCGGAATCCGGTCCCTGGGCGCGCCGCAGGCCAAATTCCATAACGCCGTCGCCTTTGGCGGCATAACAGACGCGCGCCGCTTTGGTGGCAATCAGGCACTGGTGGTTTAAAATATTTAAGACGGCGGTTTCAATAAGCTGCGCTTCCATAATAGGCGCAATCACTTTAATCAGAGGTTCCCGGGGAAAGATAATGCTGCCTTCCGGAATGGCGTAAATATCGCCGGAAAATGAGAAGTCTTTTAAATAGGAAAGAAAATCTTCGTCAAATATGTGTAAACTCCTTAGATAGGAGATGTCTTCTTCTGAAAAGCGAAGGTTTTGGATGTAATCGATAATCTGATCCAGGCCGGCGCAGATTGCATATCCGCCGCCGCTGGGATTGCTGCGGTAGAAGGCGTCAAATACGACGGTTTCCTGGACGCCGGATTTGAAGTAGCCCTGCATCATAGTCATTTCATAAAGATCGGTCAGCATGGTCAGGTTTGATGTACTCATAGAGGTTTTCTCCTTTTTTTGTATTTTATATATTATAGGCTTTGGAGGGACGGAATGCAAGGATGCTTTTTATAGCCAAATGCTTTATTATGCCGCAATGTTTCTATGTAATCTGTATCATAGGCTTTTATATGGCAATATAAACAAAGAATTATTTGGAAATAAGAAATGTATTGACTATTTCGTATAAATATGGGACAATAGTACATACCAATGACTATATTATTTTGCTGAAATGACAATGATTTATTTCAGCGAGAAAAAGGAGGTAATAATTATGAAGAGACGTAGTTTTACAAAGCTGTTAAGCTGTGTTTTGGCTTTCAGTATGGTAGCTACGGCAGCGCCTGTCGGTGCATTTGCAACGGAAGTTCAGGCGGTAGCTGAGACAGACGCGGCGGAGAGCGGCGGATGGGCTCAGGATGCACAGACTGTAAAAGGAGAAGGATCCGTTTGCGAGATGTCGGAAGGGGGGGCGCTTCATTTAAAATCCGGCTCCCAGAACGGGCAGAAGACTGCTGAACCTGTCGTGATTCCGTCGGATGGCGCATATGACAGCTGGGCGCAGGATCCAGCTACGGTAAAACCGGATGCGGATACGAATGACGCTGTGAATGAATTAACGGAAGATGGATGGCGGCATTTAAAAGCAGGTACGTCAAACGGCAATGCTGCAGGCAATGCAGAGCAGTATCCTGCGATGTTTGTGCATCCGTCAGAGTTTGATTTTACGCAGCCAGGTTTTTTTGAGTTTGAATTAAAGCCCTTAACTTCCAAAACGGATATGCGTTTTGGGGTTTATCTGGATTATAAAGATCCGGGCAACGGGATGTTTTTAGGTTATGATAGTTCCAGTAACTGGTTTTGGCAGAAATATAGCAACGGCGACGGTGGCTATGGCAGCGCCGGGGCGTCGGCTCCGGAACAGGACAGTACGTTATCTGTCCGGATTGAATGGACTGCAGACGGGTTGTTTAGTCTTGTGATTGATGGGACGAAGGTATTAAATAATTTGGACAGTGAGTTAGAACACAGCGCAAACGGTAAGATTGCACTGAAATTATCTACATATAGTTCTAAGGCCTCTGAGGCGAAGTTACGCAACATCCACTATACCGGCCAGCAATCCTCCAATACATACCTCGTATCCGGGAGTATTACAGATGCGGCGGGAAAAGGAATTGCAGGGGCAAGCGTGACCATGGGCGGCGTAACAGCGACATCAAATGCGAGCGGCGCGTATGTATTCCGGGCGCCGGGCGGACGCACATATGACGTTTCGGTTACGGCTGCAGGCTATAACGCGGCAACAAGCAAGGTTACCGTAGGAACTGCAGATATGGAAGTGCCTGCCATCAAATTGGAGAAGGTTGCGTCTGCGTTGACAAAGACTTTGTCAACGGAATCCATGGATGTTAAAGTCGGGGCGAAGTTCCCGTATATCGAGCGCTATATTATGAAAGGCGGCAGCCTGGATAAGAAAGAATTTTACGGACAGTTAAAAGAAATCAATACGATTAAGATCAATGGCAAGCCAATTGAGGTAAAAGCAGAAGACGTGACCGCTACGTTTACCGATAAAAAAGCGGCTTATGTCATGAATCTGAAAGCGACAGACGTTGACTGTGTCATTACGGCAGAAATCACAGCTGATAAAAATACGGCGTCGTTTGACATTACAAATGTAACCAATAACCTTACGGAGAAAGATGAAAACGGCTACGAAGTAAATCCGGTCCAGACGATCGAGATTCCAAACCACAGCCTGATTTCCGTAAACAGTTCCCAGGCAAACGCGCATTTAAAAGGCGCAAAAATGTCCAGCAATACAATGATAAGCGGCGACAAAGACTGGGATATCACGGCATCTACGAATGTAAACGAAGATTTTATTTACGGTTTTATTAACAACAGTGAAATGAGCGCAGGCCTCTGGAGCAACTCTGAGTATCAGGGATCGCATGTGGCTTCTTATATTACAGCGGGCGGCGCAAGCAACACGCGTGTTTGGGCAAGTACATCCAAACTCCAGGACGGCACAAATTCTCTGGGGTTGGCCAGCACGGCATGGTATTATGACAGAAAAATTACAACCCCAGTAAACGGCACGCCACGTACATATGTTGTGGCTCATGAAATTATGCCGAGCGCAAAAGTTGTTATTACAGGCGATGAAAACGGAGACGGGGACATTGACTGGCAGGACGGCGCCGTAGCGTTCCGTTCCATTATGCACAATCCGGTAGGATGCGAAGTGGTGCCGGAACTTGTAAATTACCGTATTGCCATGAACTTCGGAAGTATGGCGGCAAACCCGTTCCTTATGAATTTAGACGGCGTAAAGAGGGTTTACCTGAATACGGAAGGTTTGGGACAGGGCGTTCTCTTAAAGGGCTACGGCTCGGAAGGACACGATTCCGGCCATCCGGATTACAGTGATATTGGCAGGCGTATCGGCGGTGTGGACGATATGAAGACATTGCTCCAGGAAGGTAAGAAAATGGGCGCTTTGTTCGGCATTCACGTAAACTGCAGTGAGATGTATACGGAAGCAAAAGCGTTTGACGACGAACTTTCAAGGCACAATTACGGCTGGAACTGGCTGGATCAGGGTATTGGAATCAACGGTTTGTTTGATTTGGCAAGCGGCAGGCGTGAGAACCGTTTTAAAGAATTACATGATCTGATTGGCAATGATCTGGATTTCATTTATGTAGACGTTTGGGGCAACAATACCTCCGGCGATGAGGATGCATGGGAATCCCGTATGCTGGCGCGTGAAATCAACGGCCTTGGTTGGAGGCTTGCAACCGAGTGGGGCCCGACACAGGAATACGATTCCACACTGCAGCACTGGGCGGCAGATTTGGCATACGGCGGCGCTACCTCAAAAGGCGAGAACAGCGCGGTAATGCGTTTCCTGCGCAATCATCAGAAGGATTCCTGGATTGCCGACTATCCGAGTTATGCCGGGGCAGCGCAGTCTCCGTTATTGGGCGGTTTGAATATGACTGATTTTGAAGGCTGGCAGGGACGTGCAGATTATGAGAATTACATTACGGTTATGTTCCGTCACAACTTGATTACAAAATTCCTGCAGCATTATCAGGTAGTTGACTGGAAAGACGGAACGCCGGTTTCTATCTCCGGTACAAACTGGACTCCGGAAATGGAAATTACACTGCGCAATACAGAAGATCCGCAGGATGATACGGAAATTGTAGTCAGCAGGGATTCCAATGATTACAGCAATCTGGCGCAGTATAGGAGCCGTACTATTAAAGTAAACGGCGTAACTGTTTCCACAGGGGCTCCGACGGGCGGAGACGGCTCCAATGCCGGCAGTGAAAAATACCTGATTCCGTGGAACTGGGATCACAATGGGGACGATTTGCCTGCGGCTGATCAGAAACTGTACCACTGGAGTACCAATAAGGGTACAAGTACCTGGACGCTGACCGACGGCTGGCAGGGATTATCCAATGTAGTCGTTTATCGCCTGACAGACGAAGGAAAGAAAGACAAGAAAGTTGTTTCTGTTGTAAATAATACAATTACGTTAGAAGCGGAAGCAGAGACTCCATACGTTGTATTTAAGGGCGAAAAAGCAGAACTTGCCGTAGACTGGCAGACTTCCAAATATGTATATGACATGGGCTTTAACGATACAAACGTAAACAGCCACAGGACAGTTACCGGTTCCGGTAAAGCGGAAATCGTAGATAATGCGGCCGCAAATAATATGCTCAAGCTGGAAGGCGACGTATCCGTAAGCACACAGCTTACCAACTTAAAAGCCGGGCAGAAATACGCTCTGTATGTGGGGGTTGACAACAGAAGCGATTCCAATGCATATGTAACCGTAACAGGGGCAGGCAATAAAAAACTTGGAACGAACTATGCAGGAAGGTCGTTCGTGCGCAATCTGGTATCGTCTGATCAGCATAATACTTCAAACGGCGCTACCGTACAGGGCCAGGGCAGCATGTTCCAGAATATGTTTGTATTCTTCACGGCGGACGGTACAACTGCAACCCTGACTATGAAACGCGACGCAGGTACCGGGGCTACATATTTTGATGACATCCGCGTGGTTGAAACGAAGATGGACGTTGCGTTGGAATATGATAAAGACGGATATATTTCCGAGTTATTTAATGATTTTGAAGAAAACGCACAGGGTATCTGGCCGTTTGTTGTGTCAGGTCCGGGAGGCGTAACAGACAACAGGATTCATTTGTCAGAGCGCCATGACAGGTATACGCAGGCCGGCTACGGTGTGAAAGAAGTAGACGACGTTCTGGACGGGGACTGGTCCGTTAAGGTAAACGGCCTGGTTGGCAACAATGCGATGATTTACCAGACGATCCCGCAGAATTTCCATTTTAAAGCCGGGGAAACCTATTATGTGACATTTGATTATCAGATGGGCAGCCGGGGGACTTATGAGATCCGTCTGGGAGACGGCACAAATAATAATGTGAAGAGCTGGCCGCTTCCGACCGCTATTGGGGAAACCAAGAGATATGGCATCAGTTTTACTGCAAGTGAAAGCGGGAACAGCTGGATTGGCGTATTTTCCACAGGCGCGTCTGCGGATACGCACGGCTTGTCAGGCGGCGCCGTTGATTTCAGCGGATATAAAGATATTGTTCTGGACAATCTGAAAATTGAAAAAGGCGGCATGACGATTGATAAGGTTTATACGGAAACAACTACGGCGAAGGATTCATTCCCGCTGAGCGTGGATTTTATCAATGAAGCAGACAAAGATACGGAAGTAACATGGGCGTCCTCAGACGAAGATGTTGTACGCGTATCCAAAGATGGCGAAGTATATTTTGTGGGCTTTGGTTCGGCAATGGTAACGGCAACGGCAACGGTTGGCGGTAAGGAAATAACATTGTGCAGTTCGTTCTATATGCCAAATGAGTTTAACCACAATCCGAATTACACAAATATATGGACAAATTCTGCAAGTCCAGAACCAAAAGAAGATGCAATTGACGGAAATCCTGCAACAAACTGGCACAGCGCTTATTCGGGCGGCGTATCGGAGAGCAATCCGGCGATTCTGACCGTGCAGTTTGCAGAGGATATTACAGAATTTGAAACGGTTGCATTCCAGCAGAGGAATTCCTTCCACAACGGATATGTCCAGAAATATGAATGTATCGTAGGCGACAGCTTTGATGCGTCTACCCATACCATTGGAGGTACGGACGGAACAAACCGCTTTACGACAGGCATTAAAACAATTACCAGCACAAAAGCAGGGGAAATAGTTGATTTAGACCTTCCGGAAGGGACAAAAGGCCATTATCTGCAGATTCGTGTATTGCAGGGCAAAAGTGATTATGCGGCTATTGCAGAAATTATTCTAAATACGGTGATTTCGTATGATACGCCGGAAGAAAGAGCTTATTTTAAAGCAAATGAAGCTCTGGTCTCCGCTGGCAACGAATTAAAGGATGCGCAAAAAGAGCTTGAAGATACGGTGGAAGCAGCAGAAGCCATTTATAAGGCAGGCCAGAAGAATTACACGGATGCAAGCTGGAAGGCATTTAAAGATGCATATGAGCAGGCACAAGCTGGAATGGATTCTAAGGATTTGGCGCAGTTAAGGAAACTGAAATCAGATCTGATTGCAGCGCAGGGTAAACTGGAAGAGAAGAAACCCGGACCGACGCCGGTAGAGCAGTTAGATCAGGCCAAGAAAGAACTTTCAGAAGTGCTTGCGGCAGTAGAGGCTATTTACAATGCAGGTCAGAAGAATTACACGGATGCAAGCTGGGCGGCCATTAAGGCAGCGTATGAAGCGGCAAAGGCGGGCGTTGCTTCCGGTGATATTACTACGATCCTTGCGTTAAAGAACGCTCTTGCAGAAGCACAAAAAGGCCTGGTGGAAAAACCGGCTGATCCTGCAATTAAGAAGGGCGACAAATTTGTCGATAAAAAGATCACATATAAAGTGACGAATGTGGATAAGAAAACGGTTGCAGTTGTAAAAGGTGTGGATAAGAAATCTGTTACAATACCGGCAACGGTGAAAAAAGACGGAATTACCTTTAAGGTGACCGAAATCAACGCGAGTGCGTTTAAGAATTTTAAAAAGCTTTCTTCCATTACAATTGGCAAGAACATTAAGACAATCGGAGGAAAGAGTTTCTACAAATGCAGCAAACTGAAGAAAGTTACATTTACCGGAACCGGCGCTGTTTCGATTAAAACAAAAGCGTTCAAGGGAACGAATGCAAAGATGAAGGTACAGCTGCCGAAAAAGATGAAGGCAAAGCAGAAAAATAGTTTAAAGAATGCATTGAAAAAAGCCGGAATCAGCAGCAAAGCTGTAATTAAATAAGAAATAATAAAACAGGGCATGGGGAACGATATATTTTCCCAATGCCCTGTTTTTGTTGCAATCTCTTGTGTTGTATGGTACGATAGTTGCGGACGGTATCCAAAGGAACTGTACCACGGCATACATCATTACAATAAAATTTTAGATTCTTATCGGGAAATGGCTGTACCGCGTGGACGGCACATTTAGGGGATAAGGATATTTCATTGTGTGTCTGGACAGGAAATGTGCAGGCTTTTTTTATTTTTGAAACAGACCGTGCTGCGGTAAACAATGCATGAATTTTCCGACATGTGCTGCAGGGCGTCGTATGATATATTTAAAAATCAGAAAGCCGCAGGAAAGGAGCATTATGAAAATTACAGGATC
>CAJTLD010000007.1:30176-46942 GCA_910577065.1 uncultured Lachnospiraceae bacterium
AAGTAAGAGAACAGGTAAAAGAATGGAAGCGCCGGGGGCTGTCGGTGGGGTTTGTGCCTACGATGGGCTATCTGCATGAGGGGCATAAAAGCCTGATTGACCGGGCGGCAGCGGAGAATGACCGGGTGGTGGTCAGCGTTTTTGTCAACCCGATCCAGTTTGGGGCAAATGAGGACTTGTCTACGTATCCGCGGGACATTGAAGCGGATAAGAAGCTTTGCGGGGCTGCCGGGACGGATTTGATTTTCCATCCAAAGCCGGAGGAGATGTACGCATCCGATTTTTCCACCCATGTGGAAATGCAAAAGGTCAGCGAACGGCTTTGCGGCAAAAGCAGGCCGACGCATTTTCGGGGGGTTTGTACGGTAGTGTGCAAATTGTTCCATATTGTGAATCCGGATCGGGCTTATTTCGGACAGAAGGATGCGCAGCAGCTTGCCGTAATCCGCCGGATGGTGCGGGATTTGGATCTGGATATCCGGATTGTGGGCTGCCCGATTGTGCGGGAAGCGGACGGGCTTGCGAAAAGTTCCCGGAATACATATTTAAACGAAGCGGAGCGCAAGGCGGCGACGGTGCTTTCCAAAGCGGTTTTCCATGGGGAGGCTTTGGTAAAGAACGGCGAACGGCGGGCGGATGTGATTGTAAGCGAGATGACAAAAGTGATTGAAGCGGAGCCGTTTGCAAGGATTGATTATGTGGAACTGGTAGACGCGGACAGCATTGTGCCGCTTGCGGAAGTGAAGGGCAGGACGCTCGGCGCAATTGCAGTTTATATCGGCAAGACCCGATTGATTGATAATTTTATAACAGAAGTATAATACGGTAAAGAAGGTGACAGTATGACGCTTGAAATGTTGAAAAGCAAGATCCATCGTGCGATCGTGACACAGGCGGAACTAAATTACGTGGGAAGCATTACAATTGACGAACGCCTGATGGAAGCGGCGGGGATCTACGAGTATGAAAAGGTGCAGATTGCGGATGTGGACAACGGCGCGCGGTTTGAAACGTATGTAATTGCCGGGGAAGCCGGAAGCGGCATTGTCTGTTTAAACGGCGCGGCGGCGCGTATGGTTTCCACCGGAGATAAAGTGATTATTATGAGTTATGCGCAGATGGCGCCGGAGGAGATCAAAGACAATCCGCCGAAGGTGGTGTTTGTAAATGAAAAAAACGAGATTACTTCCGTGGCATGTTATGAAAAACACGGCGCGCTTGCGGAACAATAGGAGGGCGTTATGCTGACAGGAAAAAAAGTCGTGCTTGGCGTAACCGGGAGCATTTCCGCCTATAAAATGGCAAATGTGGCAAGCATGTTAAAGAAGCTGCACTGTGACGTACAGGTGGTTTTGACCCGGAACGCGGCGCAGTTTATTGCGCCGGTGACATTTGAGACGCTGACAAACCGGCCGTGCCTGACGGATACATTTGAACGGATGCCGGAGGCAGGGATTCCCCATATTACGCTGGGACAGAAATCGGATTTGCTGCTTATCGCCCCGGCGTCGGCGGATATTCTGGCTAAAATGGCATACGGCATTGCGGACGATCTGCTGACGTCTGCGGTGGTGGCGGCGTCCTGCCCGGTTTTGGTTGCGCCTGCCATGAATGCCTGTATGTACAACAATCCGATTGTCCGGGAAAATATCAGGCGGTTAGAATCGTTCGGATATGAGTTTCTGGAACCGGAGGTCGGGCGTCTTGCGTGCGGCGTCGAGGATATCGGGAAGCTGCCGCGCGAAGAGGCGCTGGTAAATGCGGTAGTAAAGAAGCTGGCGAAAGAGGCCGTGCCGGCGGTTGGGACAGTGAACGCGGCGCAAATGCCAGCGGAAGATGAAACCTTTGCAAAGGCGCAGGGGTTTAAGGCAGGCGACTTGTCCGGCCGCAAGATTCTGGTCACGGCAGGCCCGACCCGGGAAAGCTTTGACCCGGTCCGGTTTATTACGAACCACTCTTCCGGGAAAATGGGATATGCGATTGCCGGGCAGGCGGCCGCGCGCGGCGCGCAGGTGACGCTTGTATCCGGCCCGGTCAGCCTTGCCGCGCCCAAAGGCGTGCAGATGGTTTCTGTTACGACGGCAGAAGAGATGTACCGGGCGGTTTTGGAGCGCTTCCCTTCGCAGGATATCATTATCAAAGCCGCGGCAGTGGCCGATTACCGTCCGAAGCAGGTAAATGCGCAGAAAACCAAAAAGCAAGACGGTACGCTTGTGATCGAACTGGAACGCACCCGCGATATTTTAGCGGAACTGGGCGCAAAAAAAGGCGCGCGTCAGTGCCTTTGCGGTTTTTCTATGGAAACCGAGCACGTACTGGCTCATTCCAGGGAAAAACGCAAAAGAAAGAACGCCGATTTGATCGCGGCAAACAGCATCCGGGAAGCCGGAGCCGGATTTGGCGTGGATACGAACCATCTGGTGCTGATTACGCAGGAAGGGGAAGAGGATTTGGGCACGCTGCCAAAAGAAGCGTGCGCCGAACGGCTTTTGGATCGTTTATATGGAATCTGGAAAACAAAACAGGAGGGACAGGAGGGTATATATGAAGAAAATAAATCAAATCAGTAGCTTTATGTCGTCAAATATTGCGGTATTTATTATTATTTTTTCCGGGATCGCATTTTTCGTTCCGAAGGGATTTTCCTGGGCGACGAATTATACGACGATTTTTCTGGGCGTGGCGATGTTTGGTATGGGACTTACAATCCGCGCCGAGGATTTCAGGGTAGTCTTTACGCGCCCGAAGGAACTGTTTGCCGGATGCGTGCTGCAGTATACGGTGATGCCGCTTACTGCGTTTGCTTTGGCAAAACTGTTCGGGCTGCCGGATGATCTGGCGCTTGGCGTGATTTTGGTGGGCTGCTGCCCGGGCGGGACGGCAAGCAATGTCATTACATATGTAGCTGGCGGGGATGTGCCGCTGTCGGTCGGGATGACGATTGTTTCTACGATAGCGGCGCCTTTGTGTACGCCGGTCTTAGTGTATCTGCTGGCCGGCTCCTGGGTGTCGGTATCTTTGGCGGCAATGATGCTGTCGGTTGTAAAAGTGGTATTGGTGCCGGTATTGGCGGGCGTATTGATTTACCGTTTGTTTCCGAGGCAGATTGAAGCGATACGGGATGTCCTGCCGCTGGTATCCGTTGTGGCGATTGTCATGATTATTTCCGGGATCGTGGCGAGCAATGCCGAAAAGATCTTAACCTGCGGGGCGCTTGTGATGATTGTCGTAGCCATCCACAATGTAGTAGGTCTTGTGCTTGGCACCGGCGCGGCAAAGGCGTTAAATCTGGAGGAAAAGAAAGTAACTGCGATCGGCATTGAAGTCGGAATGCAAAACAGCGGGCTTGCGATTTCGCTTGCGGCGGCAAATTTTGCGGCAAATCCGCTGGCAACGCTGCCCGGGGCCATTTTTTCGGTGTGGCACAATATTTCCGGGACAATTTACGCCGGAATCCGCAGCAGGACAGGCGCTTTGGCCGGCAGGCGGGCAGCAGGCGGCGCGCAGGACGAGCTGGGAGCTTAAAGGTTTTTGGGAGATTTGCAGCAGAAAGCCCGGCAGGCAGAGCGTTTTGGCCGGGCGGCTTGGAAAGAAGAGGGAATACGTATGGAACCAAAAAAATTTTCAACAAAACAGTTAGTGGAAATGGCGCTTTTGACGGCGATTATTATTTTGCTGGCGTTTACGCCGATTGGTTATATCCGGATGCCGGGGCTTGAAATTACCCTGATTGTCGTCCCGGTGACGGTGGGGGCAGTAACGCTTGGGCCTGCGGCGGGAGCGGTTTTAGGCGCCGTGTTCGGGATTACCAGTTTTATACAGTGCTTTGGAATGAGCGGGTTTGGAGCGGCGCTTTTGGGGATTAACCCGGTATTTACCTGCGTGGTCTGTATTGTGCCAAGGCTTTTGATGGGCTGGCTTACGGGCTGTATTTACCAGGGGCTTAAGAAAGCAAAGAAGCTGCGCGGTGCGTCTGTGGCGCTTGCAAACCTGGCGGGGCCGATATTAAATACGGTTTTGTTTATGGGAACGCTGGTAGCCCTGTTTTATCAGACGGAGTATATCCAGGGGGTTGCGCAGTCCCATGGAGCGACGAACGCCCTTATGTTTGTGGCTGCGCTTGTCGGCGTGAACGGAATCGTTGAGGCGGCTGCCTGCTTTGTAGCGGGCAGCGCGATATCGAAGGCGCTGATAGCGGCGCTTAAATTGGGATAAGCGCCGGGCATGTTTTGCGGAGGGTGAGAAACCCTCCGTAAAACAGAAATTAACCGGTTGCCCCAAGTTTGATTACAATAAACCCATCCAGGTTTTTGATATATCCTTCCGCCGGATAAGAGGGCATGGACGAGGATTCCGTTAAAGCTTTTTTTACGTATTCGTTTGAAAGAAAGCTGTAGTATTCGTTATAAGTATCAATCGGTTTCCCGATTGCCGTCGGGTATTCATAACCTAACATGCTGAAAAAGCGATGGATCCGAATAGAATTTCCGGATACATTGTCCATAAAGATAGAAGTAAGGCAAAATTCATTTTCCGTAAAAATATCGTTATAAGAATCAGGCGTGCCTACAAATACAACCGCCTTATCCGGTTTTAGCGTGCCTGTCGTTTTTTGCAGGTCATAGTTTACATTTCTTGCAATGTCAACATCTCTGATATATCGCTTATAATCCAGCTGATAAAATTCATTTGTTTCCTTTGTATGATGGAATAATACAAAAAACAGAATTATCCACGTAAGGTATGTCCCATAGGGATGTTTTTTATAAGTCCATTTTGTCAAAATGGGATATCCGTACAGCGCGATTCCGACAATTGCAATAAAGTTGGAAACATAGGAGCGTAACGGCAGGTTTCCGTTTGCGGAAATAATAAACAGGGAAAAGGATGTTACGACAATCCCGAATGCAAACAATGCGGGCGTAAATTCTTTTTTTATGGCTTTGAATATGGCTACTGCAATCCAGATAATACATGCGGCAAGAAAGAATTTATGCGAGGCGTGTATCCCGGCGTATAATCTGAAATTAGCAGCAAGGTCCTGGATGCTGCGCAAAAGATCTGCCAGGCTGTTTATCTCATTCCATTTCATAAACCAGCCCAGGGCGTAATCTGCATAAGTAAAACCAAATCCGGCCAGACGCGCCGCGATTAGCTTGCCAATCAGTTTGGAAAGGATTATGGACAGAGCCAGTATAAAAACCGGTCCAAAAATCAGGACGGACCATCTTTTTTCGTTTTTGTTTACAAGGCCAAACAGGCAGATTTCCACACAAAAATAAACAGCCGTCGCTTCGATTAAAGCCAGCCCTAAAATCTGCAGCGCTAAAATACACAGATACTGAGGAACTTTATGCTTCGCCGGAAAAATGTATATAAAATAAGACAGTGTGGCCAGAAAAATACAGAGGGATGTTTCTACGCAGTTCCCAATATAAGCAAACATTCTTGTAACAAGCGGGAATGTAATAATCAGGCATACGCCTGCCGTGGAAATAAACCTGTCCAAAACAGCCTGTGAAACATACTCATAAACGCTGAGAAACAAAACAGCGGCGGCGATCAGGACGATAATCGCTATGGTTTCTCTCCACACCGGCAGGTATGCGTAAGTGTTTACTATTTTATACAGAAGCCAGGAACCCCATCTTCCGGCGGCAACGATGCCGTTATATTTGTAATAAAAATCTATGTTTTCGTCGTCTATGCCAATGGATTGGTTCGTCAGTAAAAAGCCGTAAGATAAAACAACAACAAACAGGACAACAAACCAGTTGACGTCCTGACATTTTCTTTTTATAGACTGGAACATAAAAATATCCTCCTGATTTTTGATATCCCATGCTGCGTTTGCAAGGGAAATGCATTTAGCTTATCGGAATAAAAACTCCGTTGCAGATATTCTATAATAACATATGGCGCAGATCAACCCCCTTTTTTAATCGAAAAATTGGCATAAATATTAGTCCTGCCGCATGGTTTGAATAAAAATACAGAAAAAGATTGTATAATTACAGATTCTGGGATAAGATAAGAAACAACAAATGAAACCGGAACATCATAATAAAGGAAATGGATTATGAGCAGATGCAGGCAGTGTAATGTCAAAATATTGGATGATACGCAGATTTGCCCTCTGTGTAAATGTGTGGTAGAACAGGAAGAGGAGATGGAAAACGCGTACCCGGATATCCGGCTGCGTGCAAGGAAGCTGAACCTGGCTGTCCGTATTTTTTTATTTGCGGCAATTTTGATGGAGGCGCTTTTTATTTATCTGGATTGGAAATACGACAATGGTATCCGCTGGAGCGTTATTACGGGAGCCGGATTTGCTTATCTGTATTTCGTGGCGAAATTTGCCGTGTTAAACGACAATGCGGGATACCGTTCTAAGTTCCTGGCGCTGACGTTTTTGGGCGTTTTATATGTTATATTAATTGATTTTGTGATCGGCTATCACGGCTGGTCGGTTAATTTTGTGTTGCCGGGCGGCCTTTTGCTGGTAGACGCGTTTATTCTGGCCTTAATGTTTATTAACCGCCGCAACTGGCAGAGTTATATTATGCTGGAAATCGGCATGATTTTTCTGAGCGCTGTTCCACTGCTTTTAAGATGGCTCAATATTGTGACGGAAACATTTATCAGTGGATTTGCGTTTGCGGTATCCGTCTTTTTGTTCCTTGGCACGCTGATTATTGGCGACAGAAGGGCCAGAAGCGAATTGAAGAGAAGGTTTCACGTCAGATAGGAGAACAGTATGAATCACAAAGACAAAAAAGAACAGGATGCGAGCCCGCGCGGCGTGCTGATACGGGAATTGATTGCCCGCTTCGCGTCCGACCATCTGATAGGCAAAAAAATCAAAAGCGGGGAACTGCGCAAAAAACTGGTGGAACCGCCCTGGAATGTGCCGGACGGTTTTCATATGGAATCTATCGAAATGGAAGAGTTCCGTATGGAGTGGCTGACAAGCGTTCGGCAGGATTTAGATATGGCTCTTTTACAGCTTCACGGCGGAGGGTATGTAGGCGCGATGCGCAACGCATACCGGGTTTTTGCAGCCGCGTACAGCGAATTGGGAAATGGGATGCCCGTACTTACGATCGATTACCGCGTGGCGCCGGAACATCCCTATCCGGCCGCTTTGGAAGACGCCATAAGCGCTTATCACTGGCTGATAGGCCGCGGGTACGACGGAAAACAAATTATTGTGGCCGGGGATTCTGCCGGCGGCGGGCTGGCGTTGGCGCTTACGCTTTATCTGCGGGATCATGGGGAAGAACTTCCGGCAGGGATTATCGCAATGTCGCCCTGGACGGATATGACGGCTTCCGGGGAGTCTTACGAAACCAACTATGAAAAAGATCCCCTGTTTGGAAACACAAGGGACAGCCTGATTTATAACCGGGAATATCTGGGACTTGAAGATCCTAAGAATCCTTATATTTCGCCGCTTTTTGGAGAATACGGCGGTTTTCCGCCGATGCTGATACAGGCAGGCTCTTATGAAATGCTGTTAAGCGATGCTAAATCCGTAGCGAAAAAGGCCCGGAAACAGGGGGTAAAAGTGCGGTATCATGAGTATGAGGGCATGTTCCATGTGTTTCAGATGGCAATGCAGCTTATGCCGGAATCCGTACTGGCATGGAAGGAAGCGGGCAGGTTTATAAATTACTGTTCGGCTGCGGTAAACCCAAAAGAGGGATTGTAGAAGAACCCGCTCCGCTGTTTTAGGGTTGTCTGCGGCAAATTTTCCATAAATTAGTTGACGTGTTTTCATACATTCCCTATAATAATGCTGTTAAAGGGATTTTTAATGACGGATGGGATAAAATATTCCTATTACATGACATGCACACGATTTACAGCCTGTGTGCGGAATGGAGGAAATAATGAACAATAAAATAAAACTGCTGCTGTCATTTTGCGCAAGCTTTCTGCTTTTGTTTTTTACAACATTGCCGGTATATGCCGCAGGAACGATTTCACTTGCCGTATCGAGCGGTACGGTAAAGGCCGGAGAAACCGTCACGGTTACCGTGTACGCAGCAAATGCGGCAAACGAGGCCGTAGTTGCCGATATGAGTATTACGTATGATACGTCTTTGCTTGAATTTATCAGCAGTTCAGACACCGATGCGGCTTACGGTAACGGAACAGTGAAAGTCAAAGGGGAAGACGTTTCCGTCAAATTCAAAGCCATATCGTCCGGCGACGCATATGTAAAAGCGGAAGGGGCAACCCTTACGGCTGCCGGGACGCATATTACGGTTACCGGGGGATCCTCTGATACGCCGTTAGATACGGATACGGATGTAGACGCGGCAAAATCCGGAGACAACTCGCTGTCGTCCCTTTCCATATCCCCCGGCTCGCTGTCCCCTGCATTTAAAGGCAGCGTTACGGAGTATACTGCGCAGGTAGGCGGGGATGTCAGTGAAATTACCGTTACCCCGGTTACTTCCAACAGCAAAGCCGCTGTGGAATCCATTACCGGGAACAAGGATCTGCAGACAGGCAAAAATGTTATAACAATTATGGTAAAGGCGGAAAACGGGACAAAAGCCGCCTATAAAATTACCGTTACAAAAGGGGAGGGCGCCCCGTCCGATACGTCCCCGAACGAAAAGGCGCCGTCAGAAGACTCTGCGGATAAGCCCGAAGATACGGAGGAAACAGGAGAAACTGCGCCGGTAAGCGCGGGCGCAGACGCTATCGTAATAGATGGGGTAAGTTATAAAATATCGGACGAATTTAAAGACGAAGATATACCGGAAGGATTTTCCAAGGCGGATTTTGAATATAAGGGCGCGCCGCACAAAGGCATTTCTTTTGACCATGGGCATCTGGGCATGTATTATCTGGTAAACGATGCCAATGAAAGCAGCTTTTTCGTATATGATGCGGATCGGGATAAATTTTATCCGTACGTACGCTTAACAAGCGGGGAGCATTATATTATCCTGATGGTTGTGCCAAACGGCGTTGTCCCGCCGGAGCGCTACGAAGAGGCTACCTTGGAAATCGGAGGCTGGTCGGCGGTTTCCGCATTCCAGTACAGCGGGCCGTCCGATAAGGAAATCGTCAAATTTGACAATCCGGAAGAAGAAGCGGCCTACAGCGCAGGATCGGATTTCTATATTTTTTACGGGATGGACGATACCGGAACACCGGGGTGGTATCAGTATGACGTCAGGCAGGAAACGTACCAGAGGTTTAATGCGGAGGCTATAGCCCCTGCAGACAACGGCAAAGATTATGATATGCTTTTAAAGTCCTACAATGAGTTGGATGATCGTTACGACAAAGTACGCACGAAGGACAGGAGGCTGATTGGAGGCATGATCTTTGGGCTGGTTGTGCTTTTGATTGTGGTAATCAACCTACTTCTGAAAATCAGGGAACTTGGGATGGACGACGACCCGTACCGGGAGGAGCCGCCGGAAAGAAAACGTAAGAAAGCCAGGAAAAAGAGAAAAACCGCGGCCAAACCAAGCGTTCCAAAGAGAGTATCCCGTATTACGGATTACGACGAAGAAGACGCGGAATTTTATGACGGCGACGACAGGGAAATAATAGATGAATTTGAAGAGGAACCAAATCTTTTGAGCAGAAAGCCCAAACGGGACAAATCTGCCAGGATTCGTAAAACAGAACCGGAACGAAATTATAATCCGCTGTCTGTGGGGCACGAAGAAGATGACGATATCGAATTTCTGGATTTAAATGAATAAACAATTAAGGTGGAGATATGCAGAAATCATTTACAAATAAGGCGCTAAAGGCGTTAAAGCTGGCGGAAAAAGCATCGAAAGCGATGCATCATAATTATATTGGGACGGAGCATTTGCTGCTTGGCCTGCTGAAAGAGGGAACAGGCGTCGCTGCCAGGGTCCTGATGGACAATAAAGTATTTACAGAACCGCTTCTGGAACTGATCGAAAGTTTAATTGCGCCGTCGGGGCAGACGGCGGTAGCGGAGGCGGACGGATGGACGCCAAGGGCGGAACAGATACTCGAAAACGCAGAACGGGAATCGGATCGTTTTTCCAGCAGGGAGATTGGTACGGAGCACCTTTTGATTGCGATGATCAAAGAAACAGAGTGCGCGGCGTCCCGCCTGATGAATACCCTGAGCGTTAATATACAGAAGCTTTATGTGGACACACTGGTTGCAATGGGAGAAGACGGCAATCTTTACCGGGAGGATTTCCAAAACGGTAAACCCAGCAAACGCAAAAATGCCGGAAGCACCCCCATGTTGGATCAATATGCCAGGGATTTGACGGCGCTTGCCAGGGACAGAAAACTCGATCCGGTGATTGGAAGGGATGATGAGATTCAGCGCGTTATCCAGATTTTAAGCAGGCGCGGAAAAAACAATCCCTGCCTGATTGGAGAACCGGGCGTCGGCAAAACCGCTGTTGTGGAGGGCTTAGCGCAGCGTATTGTGACAGGTTTGGTGCCGGATACGGTAGCGGACAAACGGGTCATTACACTTGATCTTTCCGGGATGGTGGCAGGTTCCAAGTACCGCGGCGAGTTTGAAGAGCGGATTAAAAAGGTGATTCGTGAAGTAACGCAGGCGGGAAATATCCTGTTATTTATCGACGAGATCCATACCATCATCGGTGCGGGCGGCGCGGAAGGCGCCATTGATGCCTCAAATATTTTAAAGCCGTCTCTGGCGCGCGGGGAGATTCAGCTTATCGGTGCGACGACCATTGCGGAATACCGTAAATATATCGAAAAAGACGCGGCTTTGGAGCGGCGTTTCCAGCCGGTTTCCGTAGAAGAGCCGGATCGGGCGCAGGCGATAGAAATATTAAAAGGGCTGCGCAGGCACTATGAGGATCATCATCATGTTGCGATTACAGACGAAGGCATAGAAGCGGCCGTTGATTTTTCCATTCGTTATATCAATGACAGGTTCCTGCCGGATAAGGCTATTGATCTGATGGATGAAGCGTCTTCAAAAGTGCGTCTTATGGGGTACGGCACGTCCGGAAACGTTATGGAACTGGAGCGCCAGATCATAGAATATGATAATAGGATCGAAACGGCGCTGCAGGAGGACGACTTGAAAGAGGCATCCCGTATCAGTGCAAAAAAACAGGAAACAGAGCAAAAATATGTAAAACTGCTTAAAAAATACAAAAAAGAAGCGGAGAAAAAGCCTTTGACGGTAGGCGCAGAGGAAATGGCCGATATCGTTTCCGGATGGACTAAAATTCCGGTGAAGAAGCTGGAAGAAGGAGAAGCCGCAAGGCTGCGCCGCCTCGAAAAGACGCTGCACAAGCGCGTCATCGGCCAGGAAGAAGCTGTTACTGCGGTAGCTAAAGCCGTCAGGAGAGGCCGGGTCGGCTTAAAAGACCCGAACCGCCCGATTGGATCGTTTCTGTTTTTAGGGCCAACGGGGGTAGGAAAGACAGAAATTACAAAGGCGCTTGCGGAAGCCGTATTTGGCGACGAGCAGTCTATGATCCGGGTAGATATGTCCGAATACATGGAACGGCACAGCGTTTCAAAGATGATTGGGTCGCCTCCTGGATATGTGGGATATGACGAGGGCGGCCAGCTGAGCGAGAAAGTCCGCCGGAATCCTTATTCTGTTATTTTATTTGACGAGATCGAAAAGGCGCATCCGGATATTTTCAATATTTTGCTGCAGGTACTTGACGACGGCCATATTACAGACGCGCAGGGGCGTAAGGTGGATTTTAAAAATACGATTATCATTATGACGTCCAATGCCGGGGCGCAGGCGATTGTATCCCCGAAAAAGCTTGGGTTTGGCATGGGAGAAGACGAGAAGCAGAATTATGAAAGAATGAAACAAGGCGTTATGGAGGAAGTCAAACGGATTTTTAAACCGGAATTTTTAAACCGGATTGACGATACGATTGTGTTCCGCGCGCTGGATAAAGAAGATATGAAAAAAATTGTAGCCCTGCTCTCTAAAACCCTGGTTATGCGCTGTAAAGAACAGATGGATATTACGCTTTCCATCAAAGATTCCGTAAAAGCGTATATTGTCGATTCGGCTTATGATCCCAAGTACGGCGCGAGGCCGTTAAGGCGTAAAATACAAAATACGATTGAGGATGGGCTTGCAGAGGAAATTCTGGGCAGGAAAATTAAAAAAGGCGATACGGTGGATGTGACCGTACGCGGAAATGAAATACGTTTTTTGGTCAAAGAAAAATAAGTCAGAAAATGCCGGGCGGACACATGCCGCCCGGTAAATCCGGTAACCCCGGATTTTTTTATTTTGTTTGTAATTTCGGCTGTCCCATGCAGTAGGTCTGGCGTACCTGGTATCCGGAATCGAGTACGGCCAGATCCGCGTCCATGCCTACGCCGATGCTGCCCTTGCGGTCAGCGACGCCAATACAGCGCGCCGGGTTTCGGGTGCATGCGTTAATGGCATAATTGAACGGAACCAAAGCTTCTTCCACCAGGATGCGCAGGCCTTCGTTTAACCGCAGCGTGGAGCCTGCTAATGTACCGCTGGCCGTCAGATGGGCGCTGCCGTCCGGGTAAATTTCGATTTCATTGCCGCCGAAGATAAATTTGCTGCCTACGGGCGAACCTTTGGCCATCAGCGCGTCCGATACCATAATAGAGTAATCCGGCCCTTTGGACATAAAGAAATTATTGAGCGCAGCCGGAGTGGAATGACGGCCGTCGCATATGATTTCGCCATACATGGTGCGCAGGCGGTAAGCGGCGCCCACCAGTCCGTTTGCCCGGTGGTTAAACGGCGTCATGCCGTTGTATACGTGCGTCATAGAACGCGCGCCGTGGGCATATGCCATAACAGCCTGTTCATAAGTGGCTGCGGAATGCCCGATGCTTACGGTTACGCCGTTTTGGGCAAGATAATGGGTCAGGGCGAAATCATCGTCTGTTTCCGTTGCCATTGTAATATACCGGATATTGCCTTTGGCGGCGTCCTGGTATCTTTTGAACTGCTCAATTGTGGGTTTTACAATATGCTGTTCAGGCTGCGCGCCCTTATAAACCATATCCAGATACGGGCCTTCGAAATGGACGCCTAAAATCTCGGCTCCTTCATACCCGTCTTCCATAACCTTTGCCACATTTGCAACAGCTTTGGTTAAAACGTCTTCGCTCTGTGTAATCGTGGTGGCAAGGAAAGAGGTTACGCCCTCGTCCACAACGTGTTCGGCCCAGTAACGCAGCCCTTCTTCGTTGGCGTCGTTGGTATCGAACTTGTAAGCGCCGTGGCAGTGGATATCCATAAACCCGGGTACAATTCTTAAATCGCCGTAATCCACGTCGGCAGTTTTGCTTTCGTGGGGAAGGATATCAGAAATTTTTCCGTCTTTGATCTCAATGGCAGCAGGGATAAACTGGTCTGCTATCCATACTTTGTTGCTTTGGATTAACATGTAAAACTCCTCCTTATATTTAAATTTTTGGAATCAAATCCATATTATGTATTATAACACCGCTTTTCTTTTTTTAAAAGCAATGATAAAAAACTTAAGAATAAAAAAACAACAAAAAAACTGGAAAAGCGCAGGCGGATATTATATAATAGGAATACAGAAATACATAGAAGTGTCACAGGAGGATAAGAATGTCTGTTATAAGTGAATTGATTCGCAGCGAATCCAATGGAACAATCAGCTTTGGCGATTACAGTCTGCCTGCCAAAGCCAAACTGGATCATTTTGAGCATGCCGGAGATCTGTACAAAGTGAAAACCTACCGGCAGATTACCAAGTTAGAGCGGAATGGCATGTTTGTGTATGAATCAGTACCAGGAACGGCCGTAACCGGTTTTTTGGCTACCGGGGATGAAGTTTCATTTCGCGTGGAAGGGCCGGAAGACGCGCAGATTACGTTGGAACTGGAAGCGGGAACCGAATATAATATTACAATCAATGGGACGCATGCAGGCGTCATGAAAACCAATCTGGGCGGCAAGTTAAGTTTAAGCGTTGAAATGGACGGGAACAGCAGCGTGGCCGTCGGCATTACCAGAAAATAAAGCGTCCAAAATAAAATTCAGGAAGGCGGCGGCCGGTAGATTGCGTTATTTTCTGGTGCAGCCGCGCTCCTGCGCAGCAAATACTGCTGCGCAGGATTCTTTTATTTTAGAGATATGGAGAAGATATGGCAAAAGCAAAAACAGTATATTTCTGCCAGTTGTGCGGCGCCCAATCCGCAAAGTGGATGGGACAGTGCCCGTCCTGCGGGGAGTGGAACACTTTTGTGGAAGAGGCGGTTTCGGTAAAATCCGGCGCAAAGCCCGTTTCTATCCGGGAGAATCAAACAAAAGTGGCAAGAATAAAGGATATTGTAGCTGCCCGGGAAGAACGGATTACAACCGGTATCAAAGAACTGGATCGTGTTTTGGGCGGCGGCATTGTTCCGGGTTCCGTCATACTAGTGGGCGGGGATCCGGGGATTGGCAAGTCAACGCTTCTGCTGCAGGTATGCCGTAATCTGGCCGCTTCCGGCCGGAAGCTGCTTTATGTATCCGGAGAGGAGTCGTTACAGCAGATTAAAATACGGGCGGATCGCATTGGAGAATTTGGCGATTCCCTGTCGCTGCTTTGTGAAACGAACCTGGATTTCATAGAAGAAATCGTGAAGCGCGATTTACCGCAGGCAGTTGTTGTGGATTCCATACAGACTATGTACAACGAAACGGTTTCATCGGCTCCCGGAAGCGTTTCGCAGGTCAGGGAGTCTACGGGAAACCTCCTTCGGATGGCAAAAGGGCTTGGGATTGCTTTTTTTGTAATTGGGCATGTAACCAAAGAAGGCGTGGTGGCAGGGCCGCGCGTACTGGAGCATATGGTGGATACGGTTTTATATTTTGAAGGGGACAGGCACGCGGCGTACCGCATACTGCGCGGTGTGAAAAACCGCTTTGGCTCTACAAATGAAATCGGCGTATTTGAAATGAGATCCGAAGGCCTGAAAGAAGTGGAAAACCCTTCTGAGTTTATGCTGGGCGGAAAGCCGTTCGGAGCAAGCGGGTCGGTTGTGGCCTGCTCTATGGAGGGAACCAGGCCAATCTTATTGGAAGTACAGGCCTTAGTTTGCCACAGTAATTTTGGCATGCCGCGCAGGACGGCTGCAGGGACGGATTTAAACCGTATCCATCTGCTGATGGCCGTACTTGAAAAACGAGTGGGGCTTAAAATGGGAGCTTGCGATGCATATGTCAATATTGCAGGCGGCATTAAAATGAACGAGCCGGCCGTTGATCTTGGGATCGTACTGGCTTTGGCTTCAAGTTATAAAAATCGTGCGGTAGATGGGAGCACGATCTGTTTTGGGGAAGTCGGGCTAAGCGGTGAGGTACGGGCAGTAAACATGGCCGAGCAGCGGGTTTTGGAGGCGAAAAAACTGGGATTTACTTCCTGTATTCTGCCCCAAGCAAGCAAGGAGACGCTTCGGGAATCGGATGGGATACGGCTTATCGGCGTATGCAGCGTAAAAGATGCTATTGACAGAATGCTGTAACATGGCTCCTGTTTGCAGGAATTATGAAAAAAGACTTGCAAAAAGTCTGAAATCCCGTATGATATAATTAGAAATTCCAAAGAAAGAAAAGAGGATGTGCAAATGGCAATCATGAAGAGAAAACCGGGTCTTGTGCAGGCCGTTTCTGAATTAAAAGAAACGGATTACTCTAAGGAACCGGAGTTAAAAGCAATTTACCGGAGGCTTTCAGACGGAAGACGGCAATTTGCGGAGGTCTTTGAGAAAAATATCAATGCTGTCATGCAGATCAGTTCGCTCGATTTGGTGATGCAGCATCAGACTGAAAAGATCAACGATATTTCCCGCAGGGTGTCAAAAGCCGCAGAAACTATTTTTGGAACTTCCGCAGGAGACTCAAACAACCGGCACGAAGAACTGACCAACACGATTTTAAAAGTGTCGGAAGAGACAGACGAAGTTTATCAACGGATTGAAGAGGGACAGCGGGAACTGACTACTATCAAGGAACTTTCCGATCAGACCATTGCCGTTTCCCGTGAGATGCAAAATGATATGGATGAACTTACGCGTATTGTCGGGCAGATGAATGCGGTTATATCAGGAATCGACTCCATTTCCCTTCAGACGAACCTGCTTGCGCTCAACGCTTCCGTAGAAGCTGCAAGAGCCGGAGAGGTCGGAAAAGGATTTGCCGTTGTGGCAAGTGAAATAAGGGATTTAGCGGAAGAAACACAGAAGCTGACAGCAAGTATGCGTTCTTTTGTGGAAAATATGAAAAATGCTTCTCAAAAAAGCGTACAGAGTTCTACCGGTACCGTCACATCCCTGGTATCTATGGCAGATAAAATTAAAAATGTTTGGGAATTGAATAACGAAAGCCAGCATCACGTTTCAAAAGTAAACGATAATGTCAGTTCTATTGCTGCAGTCAGCGAGGAAATCAGCAGTTCCATGACAGAAATGGAAAACCAGCTGCAAGACAGCACCGAATTTATGAAGACGGTCGGCCAGGAGTTAAAAGAGGCTGCCCAGCCGGTTGTTGCCATAGAACAGACATTAGATGAAACCGTAAAGAAAATGGGAGGCATGGCAAAAGATGCGTTTTATCATTTGGAGAACGCGGAATTTGCGCAATACGTAAGCAACGCTATTTCTTCCCATCGCACATGGCTCAGTAACCTGCACAAAATGGTCACAGAGAAAAAGGTGATACCGCTGCAGTTAGATGCTTCCAAATGCGGGTTCGGACATTTTTACTATGCGATGACGCCGGATAT
>CAJTLD010000007.1:47033-47306 GCA_910577065.1 uncultured Lachnospiraceae bacterium
GAAGGTTTTCGGAAGCGGAACGGATTTATCGGGAGGCAGAGGCTTATTCCCGTGAATTGCTATCGGATCTCCAGAAAATACTACAGCTTGCAGAAGAAAATTAGAATTGTTTACATAAAGATCGAATCGGACAGAAAGGGCGACTTTCTGTCCGATGTTTTATAAAAAAAATTTTTTGAAAAAATTTAAAAAAACAATTGACAGATTTAAAACTCTGTGGTAATCTAATATAGCTGTCGCGGAAAACGACAGAAAAACAGAAAAAGCACAATG
>CAJTLD010000008.1:0-23034 GCA_910577065.1 uncultured Lachnospiraceae bacterium
TCCGTTTTGCCCTGTTTTTGATACCATACCTGATTATAGGGTATGACATTTTGAAAAAAGCGGCCAAAGGCATTTTAAACCGCCAGATATTTGATGAAAATTTTCTGATGGCGGCCGCGACCATAGGGGCGATTCTTTTAGGAGAATATACGGAAGGCGTGGCGGTTATGCTGTTTTACCAGATTGGCGAACTGTTCCAGAGTTACGCCATTGGAAAAAGCCGCAAAAATATCAGCGAACTGATGGACATACGCCCGGATTATGCCAATATAGAGCGAAACGGCAGCGTAGAACAGGCCGATCCGGATGAAGTGGGGACGGGAAGCGTTATCTTAGTGCGTCCCGGTGAGAAAGTACCGATTGACGGCGTAATTATAGAGGGGGCGTCTTCACTAAATACCGGCGCCCTGACCGGGGAAAGCCTGCCGCGCGAAGTATCGCAGGGCGACGAGGTTATAAGCGGCTGCATCAATATGACAGGCGTGCTCCGGATTCGGACGACGAAAGAATTTGGCGAATCTACCGTATCAAAGATTCTGGATCTGGTTGAAAACGCAAGTTCCAGGAAATCCAGATCCGAAAACTTTATTTCCCGTTTTGCAAGGGTCTATACGCCCGCTGTCTGTTATGGCGCCCTTGCGCTTGCCCTTGTGCCGCCGCTTTTAAACCTTTTCGTGTTTGGTATGCCGCCGCAGTGGGGCATGTGGGTATACCGCGCGCTTACTTTTCTGGTTATCAGCTGTCCCTGCGCTCTGGTTATCAGTATTCCGCTCAGTTTTTTTGCCGGGATTGGCGGAGCAGGGAATGCAGGCGTCCTTGTAAAAGGCTCCAATTATCTGGAAGCGCTTGCGTCTGCAAAATATGTGGCGTTTGATAAAACCGGGACGATGACGCAGGGCGTATTCGAGGTAAACGGCATCCATCACAGTAAAATTCCGGAGGATAAGCTGCTGGAACTGGCCGCCCTGGCGGAATTGTATTCTTCCCACCCGATCAGCAAAAGCTTAAAAAAAGCTTATGGGAAGGAGCCGGACAAAAGCAGGGTGTCCGATGTGGAAGAAATCGGCGGCAACGGCGTGACGGCAAAGGTTGACGGCAGGGCTGTCGCTGTCGGAAACGGCAGGTTAATGGAACGTATGGGCATTTCATACAGGGAATGCACACAGGCCGGGACGGTGGTGCATATTGCGGTGGAAGGCAGCTACATGGGCCATATTTTAATATCCGACCGTTTAAAACCCCATGCAAAAGAAGCCGTTGCCCAGTTGAAAAAATCCGGCATAGAAAACCTTGTGATGCTTACCGGGGACAGCCGTGCCGCCGCAGAACAGACGGCGGGCGAACTGGGAATTAAAACTGTTTTTAGCGAACTGCTTCCGGAGGATAAGGTTTCAAAGACCGAAGAACTGCTTGCGCTAAAGAGTGCGAAAGAAAAACTGGCGTTTGTCGGGGACGGCATCAACGACGCCCCGGTCTTGTCAAGGGCGGATATCGGGATTGCGATGGGCGCGCTTGGTTCGGACGCCGCCATAGAAGCGGCGGATGTCGTGCTGATGGACGACGACCCGTTAAAAATTGCAAAGGCGATCCGTATCGCCAGAAAATGTATCCGGATTGTCTATGAAAATATTTACTTTGCAATTGGCGTGAAACTGCTCTGCCTGCTTTTGGGAGCGCTTGGGATTGCTAATATGTGGCTGGCTATTTTTGCGGACGTCGGCGTGATGGCGCTGGCCGTGTTAAACGCCATTCGCGCATTGTTTGTAAAAAATCTGTAAGGAGGAGAACATGGAAAAAAAAGAAGCCGTTTGCTGCGATACCGTTGAAGTGCACGAAGAACTGTTAAAAATAGTAAACGAAACGATGCCCGAAGAAACGGAACTGTACGATCTGGCAGAATTATTCAAAGTATTCGGGGATTCTACCCGTATCCGTATTTTATTTGTGCTGTTTGAGGCGGAGGTATGCGTCTGTGATCTGGCCGAGGCGCTTCATATGACGCAGTCGGCGATTTCGCACCAGCTTCGCATTTTAAAACAGAACAAGCTGGTCAAGAGCAGGCGGGAAGGCAAGTCGGTATTTTATTCTCTGGCGGATTCACATGTGCGTACGATTATTGCACAGGGGCGGGAACATATCGAAGAATAGAGGCGCATAGGATAAAAGAAAAAGAGGTTTTTTATGTTCCAGATTACGCCAAGGCTCAATTTTATGAAATTATTTTACAACAACAGGCCGCGCGCCTACGCGCAGATAGAAGGCGGCGGCAGTTATCCCCAAATTTCGGGCGCCGTAAATTTTTACAGCGTCCCGGGCGGGGGCGTGTTAATCGAAGCAGAGATATTCGGGCTGCCGGATTCGGGCAGGCCGGGTATCCCTGCTTTTTATGCGTTCCATATACATGAGAACGGGGATTGTACGGATTCGTTTGCAAATACCGGAGGCCATTACAACCCATACCAAATGCCGCATCCCATGCATGCCGGGGATATGCCGCCGCTGCTGTCCAATGAAGGGTACGCGTGGCTGGCATTTTACGATCAGGGAATAGAACTTTACGATCTGGTTGGCAAATCCGTGCTGATCCACCGGAATGCGGACGATTTTACATCCCAGCCTGCGGGGAATGCCGGGGATAAGATTGGATGCGGGGTTATTCGGTATGTAGACGACTGGGAGGAAGGAAGAGACAGACAGTAACGGCTTTACACAGTTCAATCCATTTGATATAATGCCGATATAAAAAGCAAACAGATGAGAATGGAGGATTTGTTTCATGGGTGAAGGATACGGAGATTATCAAAAACCTTACGGGGAGCCGCAGCAAAACGGAGACGGCGGGCAGGGGATGGCGATTGCGTCTATGATACTTGGAATCGTATCGATTGTGTTATGCTGCGCCTGGTATATCAGCCTGATCTGTGCAGTTGCGGGGATTGTCCTTGGGGTCTTGCATAATAAGAAAGGCGCTAAGAGCGGAATGGCTACCGCAGGGATTGTGTGCAGCGTTATTGGAATTGTACTTACGGTTGCAGTTTGGATACTGGCGGTGATTGGCCTGGCGATGTTCGGGGAACTGGCCGGCCTGCAGGACGCTGTCTTTTGATGAAAAGGGGCAGCGCACAATACAACAGGGATTGGAGTGTAAAAGATGGATAGAGACAACTTATATCCGGACAGAGAAGAACAGGGATTAAAAGAAGAACGTAATGACGTGCCTCATGAAATGCCGCAGGATGAAATGAACGGCGGAATTTACAAAGAAGGCGCGCACCAGAACCGGGGAGAATACCGTGATCCGGAAGCGGACTTCCGGAAGGAGCCGTATCAGCAGGAAACATACCGGCAGGGAACCTATCAGCAGATTTACCAGGAGCCTGGCAGCGGGGCGTACCGGCCTGCCGGGGAAGGGTTTGGAATCGCGTCCCTTGCGCTGGGAATTGCATCCATGGTGTTGTTCTGCAGCTGCCTGAATATACCGCTGGCAATCCTGGCCATTGTGTTTGGGATTATCCAGATTACGAAGCCCTCCGGCAGAAAGGGACTGGCAGCCGGCGGGATTGTGACGGCTGTCATATCTCTGATTGCGTTTGTGGTCTTTTTGATTGTACTGTGGGGAAGCACGGACTTTCGCGAAGGACTAAAGAGAGGGCTCGAACTGCAAAGAGGTCTGGAATACGAAGACAGACTGCAGGAGGATATTCCGGAGGATCACGACGATTGGGGAGGCGAAGATTGGATAGAAGATCCGTTTGAGGATGAGATTCCAAGGACATTTTAGGAAAAAGACGGGGAAATCTCCCCTTGACAAACCCTGTCAGCCCCGCTTATACTAACTATGCGAAAGACGATGACGAAGACAGTAAGATAGTATGCCAAAATCAAAGCGAGCCGGGACGGTGAAAGCCGGTATGAGTAGCATTTATCCGAACATCACTTCTAAGTTGCAGCCCGAAATCTTATTGTACGAAAGAGAGTAAGCGCTGACGTCCATTCCCACGTTACGGGGATCGTATATGCGGGAGGTTTCTTCCCAAGTATGTTGTAACAGGTGGTACAACGATGCAAAGCCCTTCGTCCTATTACAGGAAGAGGGCTTTTTTTTATCATCGAAATATAAGGAGGAAATTCATGTACAACAAAGTCGAAACAAACTTAAATTTTGTGGAACGTGAAAAACAGACGGAACAGTTCTGGAAAGACAACGATATTTTCAAAAAAAGCATGGAAAACCGAAAAGGCGGCGAGACATACACATTTTACGACGGCCCGCCTACCGCAAACGGCAAGCCCCATATCGGGCATGTTTTAACCCGTGTCATCAAGGACATGATCCCAAGGTATCAGACCATGAAAGGCAAATACGTGCCGCGTAAAGCCGGATGGGATACCCACGGGCTTCCGGTGGAACTGGAAGTGGAACGCCTTTTGGGCTTGAACGGCAAAGACCAGATCGAAGCCTACGGCATGGAACCATTCTTAAAAAAATGCAAGGAATCCGTCTGGAAATACAAAGGCATGTGGGAGGATTTTTCCGGGACCGTAGGTTTTTGGGCAGATATGGACGATCCGTATGTGACCTACCACGATGATTTTATCGAGTCCGAATGGTGGGCCCTAAAGCAGATTTGGGACAAAAAGTTATTGTACAAGGGATTTAAAATTGTCCCGTACTGCCCGCGCTGCGGTACGCCGCTGTCTTCTCAGGAAGTCGCGCAGGGCTACAAGACCGTTAAAGAACGCTCTGCTATCGCGCGGTTTCCGGTTGTCGGGGAGGACGCTTACTTTCTGGCGTGGACGACGACGCCCTGGACGCTGCCGAGCAACGTCGCGCTCTGCGTAAATCCCGACGAGACGTACTGCAAGGTGAAAGCAGCCGACGGATACGTATATTATCTGGCGAAAGCCCTGCTGGATCAGGTGCTTGGCGCGCTCTCGAAAGAAGAAGGGCAGGCGGCGTATGAAATTCTGGAGGAGTACAAGGGCACGGATCTGGAACACAAAGAATATGCTCCGTTATTTGATTTTGCAGACAAAATCATTGAAAAGCAGCATAAAAAGGCGCATTTTATTACCTGCGACAGCTATGTTACCATGACCGACGGAACGGGAATCGTACACATTGCCCCGGCGTTCGGCGAGGACGACGCCGCAGTCGGCAGGAAATACGATCTGCCGTTTGTGCAGCTGGTCAACGGCAAGGGCGAAATGACGGAAGAGACAAACTATGCGGGCGTCTTTGTAAAAAATGCGGATCCGATGGTATTAAAGGAACTGGAAGAAAAGGGGCTGTTATTTGACGCGCCCAAATTTGAGCACGAATACCCGCACTGCTGGCGCTGCGATACGCCGCTGATTTATTATGCACGGGAATCGTGGTTTATTAAAATGACCGCGGTGAAGGAGGATTTGATCCGCAACAACAATACGGTGAACTGGATCCCGGAATCCATCGGCAAGGGACGCTTCGGCGACTGGCTCGAAAATATCCAGGACTGGGGAATCTCAAGGAACCGTTACTGGGGGACGCCGTTAAATGTCTGGGAATGCGAATGCGGCCATCAGGACTGCGTCGGCGGAAGGGCAGAGCTTGCCGAAAAGAGCGGGGATCCTGCCGCGGCAAACGTAGAGCTGCACCGGCCGTATATTGACGGGGTTACGATCCGGTGCGGCAAATGCGGCGGCGTCATGCACCGCGTGCCGGAGGTGGTGGACTGCTGGTTTGATTCGGGCGCAATGCCGTTTGCACAGCACCATTATCCGTTTGAAAATAAGGAGCTGTTTGAGCAGCAGTTCCCGGCGCAGTTTATTTCCGAGGCGGTCGATCAGACCCGCGGGTGGTTCTACTCGCTGATGGCGGAATCGACGCTTTTATTCAATCAGTCGCCGTATGAAAACGTTATTGTGCTGGGGCATGTGCAGGATGAAAACGGGCAGAAGATGAGCAAATCCAAAGGAAATGCCGTCGATCCGTTTGACGCGCTCGAGACCTACGGCGCAGACGCAATCCGCTGGTATTTTTACATCAATTCCGCGCCGTGGCTGCCGAACCGGTTTCACGGGAAAGCCGTACAGGAAGGGCAGCGCAAATTTATGGGCACGCTCTGGAATACGTATGCGTTTTTCGTGCTGTACGCTAATATCGACGGGTTTGACGCGGGCAAATACGAGCTTTGCTATGATAAATTATCGGTGATGGACAAGTGGCTGTTGTCCAAATTAAACAGCCTGGTTTCGGACGTGGATACTAACCTGGGCAATTACCGCATTCCGGAAGCGGCGCGCGCGCTGGACGGCTTTGTGGACGAGATGAGCAACTGGTATGTCAGAAGAAGCCGCGAGCGTTTCTGGGCAAAAGGCATGGAGCAGGACAAAATCAACGCGTATATGACGCTTTATACCGCGCTTGTCACCGTGGCAAAATGCGCCGCGCCGATGATCCCGTTTATGGCGGAGGATATCTACCGGAACCTGGTAGGAAACGTAAACCCGGGCGCGCCGGAAAGCGTGCATCTTTGTGATTTCCCGGCGGCGGATACGTCCGTCATTGACAGGGAACTGGAAGCGGATATGGAAGCGGTTTTAAAAGTAGTCGTGCTCGGGCGCGCCTGCCGCAACGCCGCCAATATGAAAAACCGCCAGCCGATCGGAACGATGTATGTCAAGGCGCCGTTTGTACTTTCCGCGTTTTATACCGAAATCATTGCGGAAGAATTAAACGTAAAGCGCGTGGAATTTTCCGACGACGTCAGCGCATATACGAGTTATTCTTTTAAACCGCAGCTTCGCACCGTAGGGCCGAAATACGGCAAATATTTAGGGCAGATTAAGGCGGCTTTGTCCGAACTGGACGGCAATGCGGCAATGAATGAACTAAAGTCCTCCGGCATGCTTAAACTTGACAGTATCGGGGAAAATATTGTATTATTAGAGGAAGATCTGCTCATTACCATGACACAGGCCGAAGGGTATGTAACGGACCAGGATCACGACGTTACGGTTGTGCTGGATACGAACCTGACAGCGGAATTGATAGAAGAAGGGTTTGTCCGTGAGCTGATCAGTAAAATTCAGACAATGCGCAAGGAAGCAGGGTTTGAAGTGACAGATAAAATTACAGTTTCTTACCGGGCAGAGGAAAAGGCCGACGGGATTTTTTCGCGCAACAAAGAGCAGATTGCGGCGGAAACTCTGGCAGAAGATATCATGACCGACAAGCTTGGCGGTTATGAAAAAGAGTGGAATATCAACGGCGAGCGTGTCAGCCTCGAAGTAAAGAAACTGGATAAGGAGGAAATCTGACGTTTATGGAAACAGCAATTTTTGACAAAGAGGCATTTAAAAAAGAGGTAAAGGACAATGTGCGTTCCCTTTACCGCAAAAGCTTAGAGGAAGCGACGGATCAGGAACTGTTCCAGGCGGTGTCCTATGCGGTCAAGGAGGTCGTGATTGATCAGTGGATGGAGACCCAAAACAGCATGAAAAAGCAGGATCCGAAGGTCGTGTATTATATGTCCATGGAATTTCTGATGGGCCGTGCCCTGGGGAACAACCTGATTAACCTGACCGCCTATAAGCAGGTGGCGGAAGCGCTTAATGAGATGGGGCTGGATATCAATGTAATTGAGGATCAGGAGCGCGATCCGGCGCTTGGCAACGGCGGCCTCGGCAGGCTTGCGGCGTGCTTTATGGAGTCTTTGGCTACGCTTGGCTACTCGGCATACGGATGCGGGATCCGTTACCGTTACGGTATGTTTAAGCAGAAAATCGAAGACGGCTTCCAGATTGAAGTGGCCGACAACTGGTTAAAGGACGGCTATCCGTTTGAACTGCGCCGCCCGGAATACACCTACGAGGTGAAATTCGGCGGTTATGTGCGAGCGGTCAATACGCCGGACGGCAGGGTGAAATTCCAGCAGGAGGGCTACCAGGTCGTGCGCGCCGTACCGTACGACATGCCGATATTGGGATATGACAACCATATGGTCAATACGCTTATGATCTGGGACGCGGAGCCGATTGAGTGCTTTGAGCTGGATTCGTTTGACAAGGGCGATTACCACAAGGCGGTAGAGCAGGAAAACTTAGCGAAGAACCTGGTGGAGGTGCTTTATCCGAATGACAACCACATTGCAGGCAAGGAGCTGCGTTTAAAACAGCAGTATTTCTTCGTGTCCGCAAGCGTACAGCGCGCCATTGCGCGGTTTAAAAAGAACCATACCGATATCCATGATTTGCCGAAAAAAGTAGCGTTCCAGTTAAACGATACGCATCCGACCGTAGCGGTGGCGGAACTGATGCGTTACCTGTTAGACGAAGAGGATCTGGCATGGGAGGACGCATGGGAGATTACGACCCGGACCTGCGCTTATACCAACCATACGATTATGGCGGAGGCGCTGGAGAAATGGCCGATTGAGATCTTTTCCAGGCTGCTGCCGCGTATTTATCAGATTGTGGAAGAAATTAACCGCAGGTTTATCTTGGAAATCCAGAAACAATATCCGGGCGACAACGGCAAGGTAGAGCGCATGGCGATCATCTACAACGGACAGGTCAAGATGGCGCACCTTGCAATTGCGGCGGGCTATTCCGTAAACGGCGTGGCAAGGCTGCACACGGAAATCTTAAAGAACCAGGAATTAAAAGATTTCTACGAAATGTTCCCGAAGAAATTCAATAATAAGACGAACGGCATTACGCAGCGCCGCTTCCTTCTGCACGGCAACCCGCTTTTGGCGGACTGGGTGACAAAGCATGTCGGTTCGGAATGGATTACCGATTTAAGCCGGATCAAAAAGCTTGCCCTGTATGCGGACGACGCGAAGGCGCAGCATGAATTTATGAACATCAAATACCAGAACAAAGTACGCCTGGCAAAATATATCAAAGAGCACAACGGCATTGACGTAGATCCGCGTTCTATTTTTGACGTACAGGTAAAACGTCTGCATGAGTACAAACGGCAGCTGTTAAACATCCTGCACATTATGTACCTGTACAACGAATTAAAGGAGCATCCGGACCGCGAATTTTATCCGCGCACCTTTATTTTCGGCGCAAAGGCTGCGGCAGGGTATAAGATTGCAAAGCTTACGATTAAGCTGATCAACAGCGTTGCGGAAGTGATCAATAACGACGCAAGCATAGGCGGCAAGTTAAAAGTCGTATTTATCGAGGATTACCGGGTATCGAACGCGGAGTGGATTTTTGCGGCGGCCGACGTCAGCGAGCAGATTTCCACGGCAAGCAAGGAAGCGAGCGGCACCGGCAATATGAAATTTATGTTGAACGGCGCGGTGACAATCGGCACGATGGACGGCGCGAACGTGGAAATGTTAGAGGAAGTCGGCAAGGAAAATATGTTTATTTTCGGAATGAGCTCCGACGAGGTAATTGCCCATGAGAAGAACCGGGATTACAACCCGATGCAGATCTTTAACAGCGACCAGGATATCCGCAAGGTGTTAATGCAGTTGATTAACGGGTTTTATTCCCCGCACAACAGCGAGCTGTTCCGCGAGCTTTACAATTCGCTGTTAAATACGCAGTCCACGCGGTATGCGGATACGTATTTTATCCTGGCGGATTTCCGCTCTTATGCGCAGGCGCAGAAGGAAGTGGTGGAAGCATACAAGGATGAAAAACGCTGGGCAAAGATGGCGATGTTAAATACGGCCTGCGCCGGTAAGTTTTCTTCTGACCGTACCATTCAGGAATACGTGGACGATATCTGGCATTTGGATAAATTGCATGTAGAAAAAGAAAAAAATAATTTGTAGGAGGTTTCTATGACAAAGAGCGAAATATTAGAACGTGTGCAGGAACTGATGCAGGAAAGGGAAAACCTGATACGCGAACACGAAGATTTAATTAAAAAAGATAAATTGCTGACCGAGCAGTTGGAAGTCATTTTACAGGAACTGGCTTCTTGATTTATGAAGGAGAATCCGCAGAAGAGCAGAAAGCTTCTGCGGATTTTTTTAAAATTTATTAAAAAATCAAAAGGAGGAACAAACATGAAACAAATCAGGAGAAGGGCGCTTTGCATGATACTTGCAATTCTGGTTGCGGCGCCGTGGCATCCGGGCATGGTACGGGCGGCTTCGGGGAATATGGTTATGACGGTGCGGGCTGCCGATATGGATCCGTCGCGGGAGAATTATTTTTCGTATACCGCATATGCGGGAAAATCCTGGACGAACAATGCGGACGAGTCGTACATTGATCTCGGGGAGTCAGACGACAGGGCGCAGGAATGTTACTATGAGGTTCATTTCAAAGGAAGCGGAATATCCTTATATGCGGTAAAGGCCCCTGCCCACGGCAAAGTGAAAGTTACGGTAGACGGCAAAAATGAACAGACGGTGGATTTGTACAGCAGTGAACGTACATCGCCGCAGGAAGTGTATACGCTGCAGGATCTGCCGGAAGAAGAGCATGTGCTAAAGGCGGTGACCCTGCCGGAAAAATCCGGTTCGAAGATTGTAAACCAGGTGCATTCTGCGCGGATAACATACAAGCCTGTGGAAGGAGAGCCGGACTTGGGCGGCGCGGCTTGTGATACGAACTGGCAGTATACCAGCGACCGGTACGAGGACATTGCGGGGAGAAATGATTCCGCAGCAAAGCTTTATGCCTGGAAAAATGATAAAGCGACTGGCGAACTGGCGCTGTATACCAAAAACTGCAGTTTAAAAAATGTCCGCGTGACGGCAAGCCCGCTGAAAAGCCAGACGGATACGATTGGGGAGGAACACGTTAAAACCGTATTTATCAAGTCTACGAAAGCATATTCCGGCGGATATGTCGACGGTGTAAACCTTGGCGGCGTTTTTCCGGCTACCGACACCAACCGCAGTGATTCCGCTGATATTTTATATCAGCACGGCGGTTCTGTGGATATGGATTACAACAGCGTACAGCCGGTTTGGGTGGAATTTGACATTCCAAAAGATGCCAGGGCCGGGACTTATACCGGTACGGTGACGGCTACGGCGGACGGGATCAAAAAGCCGCTGACGTTTACATATACGGTTGTGGTGCAGGATATGGAACTGCCGGATGCGGAATCGTTTAAAGATACGTTTGATATTGAACTTTGGCAGTACCCGTATACCAATGCGGAATATTATGATGTGGAGCCGTTTTCGGAAGAGCATTATGAATTAATGGAATCTTCCATGCAGATTTACAAATCAATCGGCGGCCATGCCATAACTACAACGATTTCGGAAGAAGCATGGAACGGGCAGACCTACAGTAAGAACGAAGTGCACTATCCTTCCATGGTGAAGTGGACGAAAGAAAGCGACGGCAGTTTTACTTACGATTATACGGATTTTGATAAATGGGTTTCATACTGTAAAGAACTTGGCATAGGCGATAAAATTATACTTTACAGCATTGCCCCGTGGCACGGTTCCTTCACTTATTGGGACGAAGGGGAATTGGTGTACGAAGGCTACAGTGCGGGGAGCGAAAGGTATAATACGGTATGGGGCGATTTTTTGGAGGATTTGATCGCGCATCTGGAGGAAAAGGACTGGTTTGACGACGCTTATGTCGGGATTGATGAAAGAGGCTTTAGCGCGGCGGCGTTTGATTTGATTGAATCCGTGAAAAACAGCGAGGGAAAATGCTTAAAGACAGCGGGGGCAATGGATTCTTTTATATCGCAAAAGGATCTGGCCATGCGCGTTACGGACTTGAATGTCGGGGATACGGCCGCATGGGGGCACCCGGAGGATTTTCAGAAGATTTTAGATGACAGAAAGGCCGCTGGGCTGCGTACGACGCTGTATTCGTGCACCGGCCACCGTCCCGGCAATTTCTCTATGAGCATGCCGGCAGAAAGCTATTGGTCGGTTGTAAACGCGGGCAAAATGGGCACGGCGGGATTTTTACGCTGGGCGTATGACGCATGGGTGGAGGATCCGCTGCGGGATACGACGCACAGCCTGTTTGAGCCAGGCGACTGCTTTTTGATTTTCCCGGACGAAAAAGACGCCCTCGACCCGCAGAGCAAAACTTCGGTGCGCTTAGAGCGTATGGCGGAAGGCATTCGCGACGTAAATAAATTAAAAATAATCGAAGAAGAAATGCCGGAACTGGCGGAGGAAATTCAAAACCTCTATGACGGCATCCGCACGATTGCCGTTCACGGTTCGTTTTTGGACGAGGCGGCAAAATTTCAGCTTGCACAGGAAATGACCGCGTTTAAAGCAGGCGTTGCCCGTATTACCGGCAAGTATTTG
The DNA here is from genome assembly GCA_910577065.1 of uncultured Lachnospiraceae bacterium. Lineage (GTDB taxonomy): Bacteria > Bacillota > Clostridia > Lachnospirales > Lachnospiraceae > Roseburia_B. Next base: position 12,258 of record CAJTLD010000008.1, read on the forward strand.
TATTTGACGGCAGGAAATTCCGCCGGCATGTTTTTACAGGATACGGAGAAATCTCTGCGGACGGGCGAAACCTATCAGATTCCGGTAAAATTAAACAGCAGCCACGCGGATAAGACAATTATTTACGTATCTTCCAATCCTATGGTAGCGGCTGTAGACGCGGAAGGGACCGTTACGGCCAGAGCGCCCGGTAAAGCTGAGATTACACTCAAAAACAAGGCGTCGGGTTATACGCAGACGATGGATATTTTTGTTTCGAAGGTATTAAGTATCAGCAACAAGCTGACGGATTATAAACTCCCGGAACAATACCTTTCGGATATTGAGAAAGACGAAAATAATGAAAAAGGGCGGCGTTATCTGGGGCAGCCGGATATGGCGATGTTAAACGATAACAAGACGCTTGTTACGGTTTATCCGGTAGGGCACGGCGTAGGACCTATTGTTATGCAGATAAGCCGCGACGCCGGGGAAACCTGGGAAGAAAAAACCGATATCCCGTCTTCCTGGGAAACGTCGTATGAAACGCCGACTTTATATAAGCTGAACATGGCAAACGGCAGCGAAAAGCTGATTTTGATATCCGGCAGGCCGGAAAGCTTTGGCGCTCCGAGCGGAGGATGGGATGCTTCTGTTTCTTCGGATGGGGGCGAAAGCTGGAGCGAGTTCGATACGTACTGCGAAACGTTAGGAAACGGCAGCCGCAATGAAACCGTTGTTGCAATGGCAAGCCTGATTCAGCTTAAAGATGCGGACGGCAACTACATGGACAAGTGGATGGGCGTTTACCATAACGGTACGTCTTTTGTCAATTATAAAACGTATCTGACCTTTGATGAGGACGGAAGGCAGCAGTGGACAACGCCGGAGCCTTATTTAAGCGATTACCGCCCTATCGAGTGGGAGCGCCAGATTTGTGAAGTCGGCCTGTTCCGTTCGCCAGACGGAAAACGGATTGTAGGGCTTGCCAGAAGCCAGTCCCACAATAACCCGGCGACGATGTTTTACTCAGATGATGAAGGGGAGACCTGGAGCAGGCCGGTGGATTTGCCCGGTTCTCTGGCAGGCGAACGCCATAAGGCGATGTACGATCCGACCGATCCGACGGGGCAGAGGTTAATTGTAACGTTCCGTGAAATCTGTTATGATTTGGACGATGACGGCCAGTTTGGCGGTGGCAGCGACTGGAAAGCGGGCGACTGGATTGCCTGGGTGGGGACATACGACGATATTATGAACCAGGACGAAGGGCAATACCGGATTCTGCTGTGCGAGGACTGGGCGGCAAATGCCAAATCGGGCGATACCGGATATACCGGGCTTGTGGTACAGCCGGACGGGACATATATTATGGATTCTTACGGGCACTGGGATCGGGAATATTCCGAAAGCCTGCCAAATTACAACGTTTACAATGATTTGTGCTATATTAAGCAGGCCAAATTCAAACTTTCCGATTTGGATAATCAGGTGCTTTCCGTATTTGTGGATCAGCTGGAAGCAGAACTTGAACTGATACCGCAGGATGCGGCGGCAAAATACACAAAGGAAACCTGGGATGAACTCAAGAAGGCAGAAGCGAACGCCCTTGCGGTACTCTCAGATGCAGGCAGTTCACAGAATGCATGTTATGCCGCATATAAGGCTTTGCAAAAAGCAAGGCTGGCGCTTGTGATGCAGGGAGCGCAGGATGATCCTGCCCCAAAACCGCCAAAGCCGGAGCCGCCGAAACCGGAAGGGATTACGGAAGGCAAGGTATATGCAAGCGGGAATTATTCTTATAAGGTGACCAGCGTTTCCAAAAAAACGGTTACGGTAACAAAAGCAAAGAGTAAAAATATAAAAAGTATAACCGTTCCCGATTCCGTAAAGCTTGGCGGCGTAAGCTATCAGGTGACGGCAATTGCGGACGCGGCGTTTAAGAATTACAAACTGGCGGCAAGCGCAAAAATCGGTAAAAACGTAGAAACCATTGGGAAAAATGCGTTTGCAGGCTGCGTGAAATTAAAATCCGTTGCGCTAAACGGCAAGAAGTTAAAGAAAATCGGAAATAGTGCGTTTTCAAATTGTAAAATCTTAAAGAAGATTACCATTAAGAGCACGGCGCTGAAAACGGTAGGAAAGAATGCGTTTAAAGGCATTGATAAGAACGCGCAGATTAAGGTGCCGGCGAATAAACTGAAGAAGTATAAAAAGATTCTGGCAAAAAAAGGCCAGGCAAAGAGTGTAAAAATTAAAAAGTAGCTTTTGGTAAAGAAGTCCCCCTGTCCTTTGTTTTGGGCAGGGGGATTTTGCGGAAAAAAATTATGTGACCATGTCCAGGTGTTGTATGGTACCGCAGTTTCCGTTTTCGTACAAAAAGATGCCGGTTTTGCGCACCAACGCGTTTGTGGAATTGTCTTTTGCCGAATTAAGCGAAAAATCGGTCTGTTCGCTGCCCAGATAAATCGCCCCGATTCCGGCCTTTCCGATGGCGATAAGCCGGTCTTTTCCTCCCGCGTCCTTTGTCCAGATCCGCAGCTTGTCAAAAATGGGATCGTTTTCGTCAATCCAACCGTTCCCATCCTCGTCATAAGCCGCCAAATCGGCAAATCCGTCGCCGCTTTTGGTTCCAAAAAGTTCGCTGCCGTCGTTGATTTTGCCATCGCCGTTTTTGTCTAATGCCAAAAATCCGCTGCCGGAGGCTAGTTTTGAAATCTGATCCGGTTTGCCGTCGCAGTCCAAATCAAAGTAAAATTTCTGATCCGAAACATGCGCCGGGGAACTGTTCAGGTTGATTACCAGAGGATCGCACAGTTTGGCCTGGTTTAGGGCTTCTCCAAACTGTACAGAACCGGCGTAGGATTCTTCAAATGAACGGCTCATTGCAATGGAAAGGTGAAAGTTTATTTCCCGCCCGTCCGCTGTCTTTACTGTGCCGTCCGTAGTAAAAGTAGTGGTTTCTTCTTCTGAATAGCTGACGGACTCAGAATAGCTTCCGCCCATGCCCTGCATGGAAGGCGCGCTGCCGGCGTACAGCCCGTTTAACCCGCCGGTCAGCCGGCTTAAGGAAACGGTATTTTTGCCGAATAGAAGCATCAGCAGGTAATTTATGGACTGCTTTTGTATGGCGTCCAAATCGGGCGCCTGCCGCGAAACGGCCAGAGAAGGGGTGATACTCTGCGCCTGTTTGAATTTGTGGAAAAGGCTTTCGTTGAAATTGCCCGCAGAAGACGGGCTTTCCTCCCCGGATCCGGATTCTTCACGGTAGTGTTCTACCGCAACGGCAGCGCTGTTTACCGAAAGACCGCCGCCGCCCCAAAGAGAAAGGGAAGACGATACGGCTGTTGTGCGTTCATAACTCCTGCGTGATGCCATGGCTACATTGCCCGATTGTATTATCACGTCTGTTCCTCCTGTATTGATAAAGCTCCCCGTACCCTCAGAGTACAAAAAAGACGGCTAAATAAGAAAATCCGTTTTCTTAAATAACCGTCCGTGGTTCCATTAAGGTGCGAATGCATTCAATTTACATATCGGAGAAATCGGAGTAATGGTTAACAGCCTGCGGCATTGTATTTTTGTGAAATAGGAAAAAACCGGCGGCGCCCAGCAGAACAAACGGGAGAAACCAGAGAAATATATTTTCGGCTACAACAAAGGTTCCCCAGCAGTTAAACAGGATATGCAGGAAAATAGAAAGGTATATGGAGCCTCCCCTTTTGCAGACATATCCGAAAAACAGGCCGATAAAAAAAGCGTAAACGCCCTGGATAACGTTTAAGTGGAATATACCGAACAAAAGAGACTGCAAGACGTTTGCCGCCCAAAAAGGAAGCGCTTTTTGCGCGGAGGAGAAAATAACGCCGCGGAAAGTCAGTTCTTCTTCAATTGGCCCTAAAATCACGGCATACAGAATCAGAAGCGGGGAGACGGAGTTGGAAAACCCTGCCGTCTGCATCAGCTTTTCGTAAAATTCCATCCAGCCGGGAAACAAAACGGCTGAGATTACCGTCAGGACGGAAGAGAGGATCTGCAGCCCCGGCACTAAGAGCGCCAGCCCTAAGATAAGCTTTTTGTTGGAAAATTTATTTCCGGGAAACCGCAGGCTGCCGCCGAACTGGCGGGCGTACCAAAAACCGAACAGTAAAATCCCGCTGACGGCAAATATAACCGAGATCAGCTGGGCAAAATTCTGATTGCGGTACAGTCCGTTTAATTGCAGTAAAAGTTCGGCGTAGCCTATTTTGGTACCGGAAAGAAAATAGGGCATGCAGATAAAAAGCAGGCAGATTCCCATGACGGGCAAGGCTGCCGCAAACTGCAGCGCAATAGACGCAAACAAGGGCAAGAAACAAAAGAAGAATGATCCGATTTTTTTCATGGTAACACTCCTTACTGTATGATAGAATAATAATGAAATATTATAACACAGGAATAGAAAAGATGGAACTGAAATATCTGCTTTACAAAAAACAGGAATTAGAGAAAAACGGCGACGTAAGCCGGGATCTGCACATTTTGTTTCAAAATCTGCAGAAACGGGGAATTGCCGTGGAGGCGGTAAGCAGCCAGACGCTGCCCGTTTATATGGACAGGCATAATATACCGCCGGAAGAAACGCTTGTAATCGCCGCTACAGACCAGACGCTTACAGAGATTTCGGGGTTTCCCGCGGCGTCGATTGGATACCGGCGCACAGATTTTACAGAAGAAGGCCTGTATGGGGCGGATCTTTTAGCGGAAGGCTTCTGGGAGGTGGATTACCGCTTTTTAGAACGCGTTTGGCAGAGAAAACACAGGATTCCATGGCGTATTCTTGAAACAGAGCGCACCTACCTTATGGAAATGACGCTTTCGGACTTACCCGGGCTGTACGCGTTATACGAAGGGGAGAAGATGACGGATTTTATGGAACCTTTGTATGCATGGGAAGAGGAAGCGGAGTATACAAAGGCTTATATAGAGCATATGTACCGTTATTACGGATTTGGGATGTGGCTGTTGAAAGATCGGAATACACATGAACTCATAGGCCGGGCAGGGTTTAACCTGTTTGAATCCGGCGAAGGAGAGCCGGTACTGGAAATGGGGTATGCCATTGCGGCGTCCCGGCAGAGGAAAGGATATGCTACAGAAGCCTGCACGGCTCTTATCCACTATGCGAAACAGGAAGAACTGGGCTTTGATACACTGTATTGTTTTGTCCATAAAGAAAACAGGGCGTCTATTGCCCTGTTGGCCAGGCTCGGATTTACATGCTGCGGTGTGTGTAACCGTGACGGGCATAAGATGTACCGGTATGCGTACCCCCTCTTTTAGAGGTACGCATTTCCCTATACCGCCGTCAAAAAATTCAGCGAGCCCTTCGGGTTATCCGTCCCCTTTTCAAGCAGCGCAATCAGCCCTAACATGGTCTGTTCGATTTCCTGCGGCGAAGAAGGGATCAGCGTATTGTCAAACTTTACCGTCAGCACCAAAAGCGTAATCTCCGCAAGCGCCTCCGGATAGTCGAATGAAATCTCCCCGTTTTCGATTCCCTGGCAGATAATGTCCGTAAGGACGGGCTTTAACTCCGAAACAATATAATTTAAGTACTTGTGGTGCAGCATGGATTTCCCCTGCATATCTTCGTTTTCCGAAACGCTCTTCTGGCGCAAAAACTCCAAAGAAGAGTTCCGGCACGCCTGGAAAATTAACGCCATGCGCGTAAACGGCGGAATATCCGTTTTCTTCGCAAGCTGTTTGGCGGTTTTGATGGAAGAGGAATAGCTGCGCTCCACTAACGCTTCAATAATCGCGTCCTTGGAAGGGAAGTAATAATAAATGCTGCCCTTTGCAATCCCCGCCGTACTGGCAATCTCACTGACGGAAATTGATTGAATATTATTGTTCTCCAATAAGGTCATAAGCGCATCTAAGATGCGGTTGTATTTGTCCTGAGCTGGCATATGCGGCCGCCTTTCTTTTTACTGTGCGCCAAAAAGCCGGGCGATTACAAAATCAGCCCCGCCGGAACCGTTTCTTTGGCGGTTTCGATCGTCCCGTCTTCCTGCGGGCAGATTCTTATCCGTAAATACGAATGAATTTCCCACTGTCTGGCAATGATATTTAGTGACAATTACGATACGAGTATAGCATATGAAAAAAATCTCTTCAATATCCAACAGAAAAAAATAATTTAGACTTGACCGACGGTCAGATTAGTGGTATTGTCAAAGAAAACAAAGTATGACCGACGGTCAAAACAAAAGTGGAGGAACAAAGTATGACGTACGCAGAAATTTTTGGGGAAATCAAGGGAAAGTTTATGGAAGCAGACACAAGCGATATTACGGAGCATCTGGCCTACCAGTTTAATATTACGGGCGAAGGCGAAGGCATCTTTTACGTCGAAGTAAAAGAAGGGGAACTGTTCGTAGAGCCGTATGAATATTATGACCGGGACGCCATGTTTATCTGCGAAGCGAAAACGCTGCGCAAACTGGCGGACGGGAAGTTAGATCCGGTGGCAGCGTTTACGCTGGGCAAGCTAAAAGTAGAGGGCAGCATTGAAAAAGCCCTGCGTTTAAAAGAGATTATCGACAGCAAAAAGAAAAAGAAGAAAAAATAAAGGCCGGGCAAATCCGGGCTGAAAGGGATGTCATATGAAAAAAAAGAATATCGCGGCGCTTCTTGGCGCGGCGGGTTTTGCAGAATTTTTGATATCGGCTTATTTTTACAGAAGGACGATGGTGCGCAGCGAGGCAAAAGTGGAGCGTACCATGAAGATGGCGGGTACGGACTGGAGCCGGTATGCGGATTTTATAGCGGAACGCAAGGAACGCTTCCTTGCATGGCCGCATGACGACGTCTGGATTTCGTCGGACGACGGGTTAAAGCTGCACGGGACGTTTTTTGAAAACAGGGACAATAAGCGCGTGGTAATCTGCTGCCACGGGTACACCAGCGAAGGCATGAAAGATTACATCGCCCTCTCGGATTACTATCTGAACCACAACTTTTCCATGCTGCTTGTGGATCTGCGGGCGCACGGGCAAAGCGAGGGCAAATACGTGGGCTTTGGCTGCAAGGACCGCATGGACGTTTTAAAGTGGATAGAATGGGCGCGGCAAAAATGCGGCGGGGATGCCAAAATCCTCCTGCACGGCACATCCATGGGCGCGGCGACCGTTTTGATGGCGAGCGGGCTTTCCCTGCCGGAGCAGGTAAAAGGGATTGTGGCGGACTGCGGGTTTACGTCTCCGAAGGAAGTGTTTACCCATGTGCTGCACTCCATGTATCATATGCCGGCATTCCCGGTAATCCAGATTGCGGACCGGATGAACAAAAAACTTGCGGGCTACGGCATGGACGAATGCAACGCGGCAAGGGAAGTGGCAAAATCCAAAACGCCGACGCTTTTTATCCACGGGGATAAAGATACGTTTGTACCGTACCGTATGTGTGAAAAGCTGTACCGCAGCTGCGCCGCGAATAAGTGGATGCTTACGGTAAACGGCGCCGCGCATGCGGAAAGCTACTACAAGGAAACCGCAAATTATGAAAAGGCGTTGGATACGCTCTTAGAAGCAATTGGCATGTAACAGTGCAGAAAGAAACAGGGGTTTGATATGATGAAAACAAGAAAAGGCTATACCGTGTATCCGTTGACCGTAGCGCAGAAATTCCATTTTTTCTATTTGGATGCCTGCGAAAACAAAGCCGTTGTCAATATCGGCACCAGCTTAACAATCGAAACTGAGCTGGACTTTGACGTCCTGCGAGAATGTATCATCGAGGCGTACAACCGCAGCGAATCAATGCGCCTGATGTTTGCAAAAGACAAGGACGGTACGTGGTACCAGTATGTCAATGACAAAGCCGAACCGGAAGTTCCGTTTGTAGACTTCTCCGACAAGACCATGGAAGAAGCGGAGCAGACCATGCGGGAGTGGACAGGCGTGCCGATGAAGCGCCAGGATTCCCTGATGAGCAAAATTGTCATGATTAAGATGCCGGACGGCTATTCGGGCGTGTACCTGCTGTCCGACCATGTCATTATGGACGCGCAGTCTTTGATCTGCTTTTTGCGGGATATCATTGAAATTTACAGCCACAGGGTTTATGACGCCGTTCCTTATCCAAAGGAGATGGCTTCTTATATAGAACAGCTGAAAAAAGACCTGGCATACGAAGCGGGCTGCAAGGCAAAAGAGCGCGACGAAGCGTTTTTCCGCAAGCTGATCGAGGCCGGCGAACCGATTTACAACGGCATTGACGGCACGAAAAAATTAGATCTGGCGCGTGAAAAATCCGGCAATCCGAACCAGCGGACGGCGGTAAACGTATCGGATTCCGTGGAATCGAACCTTACCATTTTCCACCTGGAGGAGGAGCCGACAAGCCGCCTGATGGATTTTTGCCACAAGGAGCATATTTCGCTGACCTGCCTTCTGATTATGGGGCTTCGTACTTATTTCCAGAAGGAAAACGGGAACGACGACGTTTCCATCAACACGGCGATTGCAAGACGCGCTACGTTAAAAGAAAAACGCTGCGGCGGCACCCGGATCCATTCGTTCCCGTTCCGTACCGTTATCCCGGAGAACACGACGTTCCGGGAAGCGCTGCGTGAAATCCGCGACTTGCAGAACGAAATGTTCCGCCACGCCAACTACGACCCGGTAGCCTATTTTGCATACCGCGGCAGGTATTATAAGACGCAGCCGGGACAGACGTATGAACCGATGTCCCTGACCTCCCAGCCGATGACCTTAAAGGAGCAGAACTTAGAGAAGTTGGGAGATATCCGTTATAAGACCAAATGGTACCCGAACGGCGCGACGACGCAGGCGATGTACTTAACCGTTATGCACCGTCCGGAAGATAACGGCCTGGATTTTAACTTTGAGCACCAGGTCAAAGCCGTAAGCAAAGAGCAGTTAGAATACCTGTATTATTATTTGTGTAAAATCATGTTTAAAGGAATCGAAAACCCGAACCTGCCGGTCGGGGATATCATGAAACTGATCTAAGTTCCATCAAAAAGGAGGATGCGTATGTTAGAAAAACTGAAAGAAATTATTTTAAACTATGTGGAGGCAGAACCGGAAGCAGTAACGCCGCAGGCGCGTTTTATGGAGGATTTGGGATTTACTTCCTTTGATTTTATGAGTATGCTCGGGGAAATCGAAGATACGTTTGACGTTGAGATTGACCAGAAGGAAGCGGCGGATATCCGCACCGTACAGGAAGCAGTCGATTATTTGGAAAAGCTTAAAGCTTAAGGAGGGGACCTATGGTTTGCAATACGATTCGGGATATTTTATTACAGACAGAGGCAAAATTCGGTGACAAAGACGCCATCCGCTACAAAACGGGCAAGGATCAAATCGAATCCAAAACATACAGCCAGCTCAGGCAGGACAGCGAGCGCTTTTCCGGCGCGTTAAAAGCACTGGGGCTGCAGGGAAAACATATCGCCGTAATCGGCGCCACCTCCTATGACTGGATTGTCGCCTATCTGGGCACCGTAAACTGCGGCAGTGTGGCGGTACCGCTTGACGTGGCGCTTCCGCCGCAGGAGATTTGCGAACTGATCAACCGTGCGGACGTGACGGCCCTGGTATATGACGAATTGCGCGCAGACGTGGCGGCCATGGCAAAGGACGCCTGCCCGAACCTTACCAAAATCATTTCCATGCAGAAAGAGGAGGCGGAAGGAGACGTCCTTTCTCTGCACCGGCTTCTTTCGGAAAGCGAAAACGGTTTTGACGAATGGGCGAACCCGGAAGCGCTGTGTACGATTATGTTTACATCCGGCACGACGGGAAAAAGCAAGGGCGTTATGTTAACGCAGCGCAACCTGGCGGAAAACGCGACCTGCCTGGATATGAAAATCCCGTCGCGCACCGTTATTTTGTCGGTGCTTCCAATCCACCATGCGTACTGCTTAAGCATGGATATTTTAAAAGGGCTTTCCTTAGGCAGCATTATCTGCATCAACGATTCGCCGATGCGTATGGCCAAAAACATTCATTTATTCGGCCCGGACATGATTTTAATGGTTCCGATGATGATTGAAACCTTTGCCAAAAAATTAGAAGACGCTGCCGCGCTTCCGCCGGAAGCGGTGAAAAAACAGGTATTCGGCGACCGCCTGCACACAATCTGCAGCGGAGGGGCTTATTTAAACCCGGCATGGATTACGCTGTTTGAAAAGTACGGCATCCAGATCCTGCAGGGCTACGGCATGACGGAATGCGCTCCGGTCATCAGCACGAACCTGGAATGGAACAAGAAACACGGTTCCGTCGGCAAGCTGATGCCGAACTGTACGGCCAAGGTGGTAGACGAGGAAATCTGGGTACAAGGCAGCAGCGTTATGCAGGGCTATTATAAGATGCCGGAGGAGACAAAAGAAACGCTGACAGAAGACGGCTGGCTGCGCACCGGTGATTTGGGTTATGTGGACGAGGATCATTTTGTTTTCCTGACCGGAAGGAAGAAAAATCTGATCATAACGCCGAACGGTGAAAATGTTTCTCCGGAGGAGATCGAAAACGTCTTAAGCGAAAACCGCCTGGTACAGGAGGTTCTGGTACGGGAAGCAAACGGCATGATAGAAGCCGAGATTTTCCCGGATCTGGAGTATGCGGGCAAGCACGGGATTTCGGATGTGAAGGAGGGCTTGCAGGAGATTGTAGACGCTTATAATAAAGAAGCGGCGGCTTATAAAAAAGTAGCGGCGCTCAAAGTCCGGGATACGGAGTTTGAAAAGACGGCTGCAAGGAAAATTAAACGGTTTTAAGGATAA
>CAJTLD010000008.1:23061-26527 GCA_910577065.1 uncultured Lachnospiraceae bacterium
TGCGGCAGCCCTTTTTTAATGGCTTTTTAAGGTTCGTCATGTATAAAAGACTATATTTGTTTCAGGTATGGGAGAGATATATGGAAATTTATACAAAAATAAAAAAGCGTATCCGAAGACGGATGCTCATGCAGGCGAAATTTGATACGGGGGAAATAACGGGGCAAAAGGAGCCGTTTGTACTGTACCTGGGGAACGGAGCGGACAAATCCTGTTACAAGAGGATATTCCAAACCCGCCGTATAAAAGGGAAGGAGCTGCCGCACGGTTTGGGCGGCGCAATGTATATGGCCTGTCAGACATTGGGGAATGGCAGCCTGTATGAGCCTGTACTGAATGGGTTTTCCAATTCGCAGGCTGAATTTATGGGGTTTTGGGCGCGCAGAAAAGAAAACGGCAGGTGGCTTTGGTATACACAAGACATGGGATGGCAGCCGCTTTCGGAAGATTACGCGCCAAAGCGCTTGTTTTTTGTCGGGGACAATATAAGGGAATTGTTTGACGATGATACGGCGTTTGTGGCGCTTGAAGCGCAGTGGTGGGATCCGGCGGCGCAAAAGCCGGCACGAAACGGCTATCCCATGTTTTCGAACGCCCTGATGGCGCATGCGTTCGGGGCGTTTGAGGGACATACCTACTGTAATACTTTAGCGGCGTATGAAAATGCGGTGAAAAACGGATACCGGTATTTTGAAGCGGATGTTTCCTGTACGGAAGATAACCGGCTGGTGCTCTGCCACGGCTGGAAGAAAAAGAACGCTAAATGTATCGGGCTTGCCGAATCCGACGAACGGGAGCATTTGAATTACAATCAGGCGATGCAGCTAAAAGCGCACGGGCACAAAATAATGGACATGCGCCAATTTTACCGGAAGGTGAAAAAAAGAAAGAACGACGTATACGAGATAGATATTCACGATACGGGAAGAAAAGCGCTGAAACGGCAGATACATGCGCTTCTGGACGATTTTGAATATGACGCGGAGGCGCTTGGCCGCCTGCTGATCCAGGTGATGAATGAGCAGATGTACGAAACCGTTGATCAAATATATCCATTTCAGTATTATCAGTATCTGGTTGGCGGCAAAATCCATCAATTAGACGATATTTTGAACTTTTGCCTGGATCACGGTATTTGCGCCGTTGCCCTGCGCGCGAACTTTGCGACGCCCGGCATAATACAAAAAATTAAATATACGGGTCTTTATACGATGTGTTATACGGTCAAAGAGGATGCGGAATTTGCAAAATACCTGCTTGGGATAGGCGTCGATACGATTTGTACGGATTATGTGACTAAGGAAGCGCTTTCGATGGCGCAGGATACGTTTGGACAAAAACCGTTTTATTTGGCTTACCTGCCGCAAGAGGGAGATTTGCCCAAAGAAGAGAGTACTTTTTGGTGCAGAAACGACGGGACGGACCAGGTGAGGGAAATCCGGTTCCAAGCAGATGCGGCCGCCTGCCGCGCATTTCATTTTCAGCTTGTCATTGACGGGAAAACATACTGGTACGCAGCAGACGGGCTTTACCATGGGCAAAATGATTTTGTGCGCAACGCTAACCTTAGGAAGTATTTGTTTACGGCGGGGCAAAAGCTGCCGGATCTGGTTGTAAAGGAGGGGATGACGGCAAGGATGGTAGCCGCCTGCGAAGGAGATTCCTAAGACAAGCCTTGCGTACGCGGAGGTGTTGTGCTAAGATAAACCATAGGCATTTATTGAAACTTGCAGTTGGTGAGGTGCGGCCCTATGGAAAAGAATGTACGTCTTGCGGATATTTACGTGAAAATTTACAACAAACAGCCTCTTTTCATGGAAGATCTGGCTTTCCTTGCAAAATATGACAAGGAGTGTTTTGAAAAAACCTGCCGGAATTTGATTTACAATATCCCGGAAGCAAAAGAACTGCTGGAACCTGCGGACGGGCAAGAACTTCTAAAAGCCGCGGAAGAGACGCCTGAAGAAAAACAGCCGTCAAAGCCACAGGAGACAAAAGCAGGTACGTTGGAAAGCGGCGCGCCGAAAGAAACGGATTTTGAAATAAACACAGTGCTCGGCAACCTCAAAAAGATGGAATGGCAGGAGATGCCGATCCCGGATTTGGACGTGGGCAAGGTGAAAAGCCTGCTTGGAAGCCTTTACATGGAAATGCTGTTTCCGCATAACGGCAGATACGGCTATTTTAATCTGGGAGAAGGCGAAAAATCCGTCTTTAACAGAAAGGTGTAGGAAGATGAATATACTTTTAACGGCAATCAACGCCAAATATATTCATTCCAACCTGGCGGTATACAGCCTGCGCGCATTTGTTCCGGAACCGTTTCGCAGTTCGGTCCGTATTGCGGAATATACGATAAACCATAGGAGTGAATATATTCTACAGGAACTTTATAAAAAAGCGCCGGACGTGCTGTGTTTTTCCTGTTATATCTGGAATTACAGTTATGTGCGTGAGATTGCGGCGGAGTATCATAAATTAAGGCCCCAAACGCCGATTTGGGTAGGAGGGCCGGAGGTTTCCTTTGAAACAATGCAGATGTTTCAGGAAAATCCGGCTTTTTTTGGCGTTCTGATTGGGGAAGGGGAAGCGTCGTTTGCCAGGCTGGCGGAATATTACTTGAGCGGCAAAAAAGGCGATCTTTCCGCGATCCCGGGAATTGCCTTTCGGCAGGAGAATGAAACGGATACCGGAATCTGCCGGACAGCGCCCGGGACGCCGCTGGATTTCAGCAGCGTTATGTTCTGCTATGAAAATATGGGTGCGTTCAGACACCGGATTGTCTACTATGAATCAAGCCGCGGATGTCCGTTTGGATGCAGCTACTGCCTTTCTTCCGTAGACAAAAAACTGCGGTTTCGGGATATTTCGCTTGTAAAAGAGGAAATCTCCTTTTTTTTGGAACGGGAGATTCCGCAGGTAAAATTTGTGGATCGGACGTTTAACTGCAACCATGCGCATGCAATGGCAATCTGGCGTTTTTTAAAAGAGAAGGATACGGGCAAGACAAATTTTCATTTTGAAATTGCAGCGGATCTTCTGACGGAAGAAGAACTTGTATTTTTGGAAGGACTCCGCCCGGGACTTATCCAGCTTGAGATTGGCGTGCAGTCGACCAATCCGCAGACAATTGAAAAAATCCGCCGGACAATGGACGTAAAGAAGGTGTTTGCGGCGGTAACGCGCCTTTTGGACGCGGGGAATATCCATATACATCTGGATTTGATAGCGGGGCTCCCGCTTGAGGGATACGCGCGGTTTCAGCAGTCGTTTAACGAGGTCTATGCTATTTGGCCAACCCAGCTGCAGCTTGGGTTTTTAAAAGTGCTCAAGGGTTCTTATATGTATGAGCGCAGGCAGGAATACGGGCTGGTCTACAGAGAAAACCCGCCGTATGAAGTCCTGGAAACAAACTGGCTTTCCTATGACGAGATACTTAAGATAAAGCTTGTGGAGGAAATGTTAG
>CAJTLD010000008.1:26546-41512 GCA_910577065.1 uncultured Lachnospiraceae bacterium
TAACAGCGGGCAGTTTGAAGTTACGGCGAAGCTGATTGGCGCGGTATATCCGGATGCCTTTGGATTTTTCCTGGCGCTGGGACAGTTTTATGAGAAGAACGGATATCTGGACAAGAACCATTCGCGCATCCGCAGGTGCGAACTGCTTCTGGATTTTTTGGTACAGGACGGCAGGATGCCGCGGGAACTTTTGGAAGAGTCGCTTTTGTTCGATTTGTATTACCGGGAAAATATGAAAAGCCGCCCGTACTGGGCGCAAAGCCCGCCGAAGTTTTTAAAGGCGGCCGGCAAAAAGGGAAGGCAGGTGCACATTGAGCCGTTTCATTATCATTTCCCCCAAAAAGGGGAGCGAAATATTACGTCGCTGCCAGAGAGGCTTTCACGGGAGGTTTATGTGCTGTTTGAATATGGGGAACGGGATTTGCTCCATCAGGCAAAGGCGTCGGAGCTTGATATAGAAAGATTTTCTGGTTGCATAATAGGAAAGGCCGATCTATATTAAGAATATCAATATGATTGGCCGAAGGGCCGCATATGTATAAATTGGCCGCACATGAGAGGAGAAAACCGTGAAAAAACGTACGAAAGAGATTTTAAACCGCCTGGATAAAGCTTATGGTACCGAATTTGTCTGTTATTTAAATCATGAAACGCCCTGGCAGCTTTTAATTGCCGTAATATTGAGCGCGCAGTGTACGGATGCAAGGGTGAATATCGTGACGAAGGATTTGTTTGTAAAATACGATTCCCTGGAGAAGTTTGCAGAGGCTGATTTGGAAGAGCTGGAACAGGATATTCATTCGATTGGGTTTTATCACAATAAAGCGAAGAACATTATTTCCTGCGCGCAGACTTTGGTAAAACAGCATGGCGGGAATGTGCCGCGCACGTTAGAAGAACTGACGGCCCTCGCGGGCGTGGGACGTAAAACGGCAAATGTAATACGGGGAAATGTGTATCACGAACCAAGTATTGTGGTGGACACCCATGTGAAACGTATTTCAAAGCGCCTGGGATTTACAGAAGAGGACGATCCGTATAAGGTGGAGCAGGATTTGATGAAGGCGCTCCCAAAGGATCACTGGATTCTTTATAATATTCAGATTATTACGTTTGGGCGTTCGATTTGCGCTGCCAGAAACCCGAAGTGCGGGGAATGTTTTTTAAGCGATCTGTGTACGGCGGGGGACAGGCGGCAGAATAAGGGGTAATTTATGGACAGACAATATGACAAGGCGAAAATGGGAAAGCTGATGTGCGTCCTGTTTTTGCTGTTTGCGGCGGCTTATCTGCTGCTGCTGTTTTTTGTAAACCAGCGGATTGAGCGGGTGGATGTGTCCGGCTGCGACAAAGACGGCGCGGATCGGATGGAATACCAGATAGAAAAAATTGACGTCGCATACGGATATGTGCAGATACGCGGGTATGCCTATGAGCCGGGAGCCAGCATTGATACGGCGGATACCAGGATTTTAGCATACGATCCTGTGGGGGATGCGTATTACCGCCTGCCGACGGAACACGTAAAAAAAGAAAAAATTACCGAAAAGGCGGGCGACGGGTTCAATTACGATTATGCGCAGTTTCGCGCCGTTGCGCGCGCCGGGAAGCTGCCCGGCGGGTGCAGGGTTTGTATCTGGTACTGCTGTAATGGGGCCAACAGGCTGATTCATACGGACGAAGTCATATTTTACTAGGAGAAGCGATGAAAAAACTACGGGTTTTTATCAAATATATCATACGGAACGAATATCTGCCGCTTTGGATTTTTGCAGGGATACAGTTGATTTACCATATATGTATGAGCGAGCCGCCGGAATCGGACGCTGCGTGGTTTTTCAGCAAGCAGCTGGATACGTATACGCTCAAAGACTATCTGGAGACGCGTTATGCAGTCTGGTCGTCGCGGCTTTTGATCGAGGCGGTTTTGGTATTTGTTGCAAAAAGCATGCTTTGGTGGCGGATACTGGATTTCATATTCTGGGTTTTTTTGGCCTGGGCAATTACCGGCCTGTTTCCGGAGGAGAAACGGGAACTGGCGGGATATCTCACCGTCGGGTTTTTGTGCCTTTATCCGGTTTGGGATCTTAAAACGGCGGGATGGATTGCGACGGGCGTAAATTATACATGGCCGCTGGCGCTTGGGATATTTTCCCTTCACGGTGCGGCGCGCGCCTGTTCCGGCAAAAAGACGCCTGTTTATTTGTGGGTTTTGTACGGGCTGTCCGCGCTGTACGGGGCAAATATGGAGCAGATGTGCGCGGTGCTTTTGGCCGTAAACTGCGGCGTTCTTTTTTACTGTATCCTGCAAAAAAAGCCGCCCCGTTTGTATGGAAGCGTGATAGTAGGGACTTTGGCGGTATTTGCAGAATTTGTGTTTATTGTGACGTGTCCGGGGAATGAGGCGCGTAAAAGCCAGGAAATTATCAGCTGGATGCCGAATTTTGAGTCATATCATTTCCTGGATAAGGCCAGTATGGGCTTTATGGATACGATGCGTCATCTTCTGACGTCGGGGAATCTTTTGTTTTTGTGCTATCTTATACTGCTTGCGGTATTTGTTTTTTTGAAGGCAAAGCAGACGGCTTTTCGGGCGGCGGCAGTTTTCCCGGTTTTTGTTACCGTGTGGATTAGCTGGTTTCCAAATGCAGTGAAAGCGAATTTCCCGGCATTTTGGAAGCTTGTGGACAAGGGGGATTTTATCTGCGGCAGCAATTACCATATGGCTGCAAATTATATTCCGGTTGTGCTTTTTTTGTGTGTGGTTGGCTGTATGCTGCTGTCCCTTACGGCAGTGTGCGAAAGCCTGACGGAACTTTTGGCGCAGTTGTATTTACTGGCTTTGGGGCTTGCGACCAGAGTGGTGATGGGTTTTACGCCTACAATTTATGTGTCGCAGGAAAGGACGTTTTTGTTCTTGTATATGATTTTAGGAATCAGCGCGGCGTATCTGGTGGTAAACCATCAGAAGACGCTTAAGGAGAACAGGAATATATGGCAGACAATGAAAGCGGCGGGAGTTACGCTTGCCGTGTTGGGAGTTTTGCTGGATTTGGCGGAGATTGGTTCGTTTTAATTGAAAAAATATCCCATGGGACCGGTGCAAAAAATGCGGTTCCATGGGATATTTTTTTAAAGCCTTAAATTAGTTTGAGCCGGTAATCCATTCCTGGATTTTATGGAACCATCTGCTTTCGAGCATAATTTTATTTAACCTGGTGCATATATCTGCAAACAGGTAAATCATAACAAAAGTCAGGACAAGCAGCAGCGTTTCCTGTAAAACAGTCAGTTCACGGCTTGCAAATAATCCAAGAATCTGGCTCATTACGACATGCTGCAAAAGGAAAATAGCATAGGAAATACCGCCCGTATAGGTGAAAAACGGCTTGAACCGTTCGTATTTCATTATGAAATTCCCGGCGTGGTAAAACAGTAAAAACAATCCAGCCGCAATCGCCTGCGCGCATAAAAACGGGTCTAACGGCGCTTTGACAAAAATAAATAAGATCGCAACGCCTCCGAAGAATACGGTTACCCACTTATTTTCCAGCCATTCGCGGTATTCCATAAACAGCATCCCCATCCAGAACGCCAGCAGACAGACAATCAGGTTGCGCTCCCGCTGGATCTGGAAAAAAGCATTCGGCCAGTGAAACGACAGCGTTGCCGCGCCAAGCAGCAGCGTCGTAAGGATCCGGCAGCGCCTCATACACCAGGTCAGAAGCGGATACAAAAGATAGAGGAACACAAGCGCGCCTAAAAACCATTCGCCAATAAAGTAATAATTCTGCGGATAACGGTAGGAGAGATAACCGTCCATTCCGCCAAGCGTCAACAGCATGGATTTGGGGCTGCCGTTGTAGAATAAATTCCCTGCGGAGGTTGCTTTCTGGTAATAGAGGAAAAACCAGATCATGTAAAACATAGGGAACAGGCCTTTAAAACGGGTAAAATAGTAACGTTTGAAGGAACCTTTCCGGATAGCGGGATAATTGTAGTACAGGGAGGCCCCGGAGAGCATGAAAAATACGTTTACGCTGGTGTTCTCGCCCCAGACTCCGTTGGCATGGGTATAAAACAGGGGGAAATTGGCATACTGCGGCGTAGTGTTGCAGATACATGCAAAATGATATATGACAATGATCCATGCGGTTGCGCTGCGCATGAAGTCGAAGGCGTCAATTCGTTGTTTTTTCATAAAGATGCATCTCCTTCGTTCTTTTCTGTTATTGTAACATATTTTTGGGAAAATGTATGCCGGTTAACATATTTTTCACATTTGAAACTTTCCGCCCTGTTTATTCGTTTTAATAGCAGAGTGTAATGCCGGGCGATCCAACAATAAATATACGAAAGGAGGGGCTATGGCAAACAATACGATTGATGTGAACAGTATGACAAAAACCTATGACAATATGGCAAAATGCCTTGGCTCTAAAGAAACAATGCCTTCCGGTACAGAATTTTCAGATTATATTCTGAAAAAACTGAAGAACAAAGAAGCCGTTTCGCCGAAGGAAATGACAATGGAAGAGTACAGGCAGTATATTTACGGCAAGATTTCACAGATTGCGCTGCATCCGTCGCAATCCGGCTGGCAGTGGCATGTGGAAATTACGGACGAAGGGCTGGAGGCGATGAAAAACGATCCGGAGTACGAGGAGTACGTGTTTCATGCAGTCCGCGCCAATTTTTCATTCCGTGATCCGTATCAGTCCTGGAACTATTCTGTGCTGCACTTTGGCGCGACAAAGGAAGAGTCTTACGGGCAGAGCTTTGGCGGCGGCAGCAGGGTATGGAAGGAACATGAGGAAACTTACTGGGAACGCAGGCAGAAGCGAAGGAAAAGGCTGCAGGAGGAACTTGAGGAAATACAGGAACAGAAAGCCATTGCCAAACGGTTTGCCACAGAAGAATATCATGCGAAGCTGACGCAGATAAAGGCGGATCCGGACTGCGGCATAACGGATATGCAGACGCCTGACGCGGTGGCGGCGTATGAAGCAAATATACTGGCATATTTGATTTCAAGGCTTCATGTAGAAGTATAATATGTTTTCGGACCGTTGCGCGAAGCGGATAAAACCAGACGAAAAAACAGGAGGGAAATTATGGATATTGGAAGAATAGGGGCAGGCAGATTTCCGGCCTCATATGTACAAAAGAAGGCGCAGAAAAACACACCGGAAGCGGATTTTGGCAGCCAGGTACAGAATATGGAAAAGACGCAAGGGAGAGTATATACTGTTTATATGCCGACAGACGATATGATTTATTCCGGCGGAAACGGATCCGGGCTTTCTTTTTATATAAAGTATGCCGAAGAATCCACACCGGAAGATCCGGTTGTTATTGCAAAAGGCGTGGATGAAAACGGAAAGGAATTTGAACAGACGATACATATCAACCGGATTTCACCGCGCAGCGCGACGCTGGTGGAAATGCGCGCTTTGGAGGCGCATTTGAATGTGGATAAAAACGGAGGGCTTTCTTCGCTTCCCCTGGTTGAAGGATTAGAGCAGATGGGGTTAAATGACCGCGGGGATTTCCTGCGGATGTTTGAGAAGACGATTGGCGATATGACGCTGTTAAGGCAGAAGGAAGCGGCGGCTTATTACCAGTATAGTATGCAAACCTACTGGGATTGGTGGGATAGGCAGAAGTAAGGCGGTTTACAAATCCACTTTCTTTGGGTACAATAGGATTCAGGAACGCGGCAGCTTTTGCCGTCCCAAAAGAAAGTGAGGAAATAGTATGGGAAAGAAACTGTTGGCGGCGCTTGTGTCGATTGCTTTGCTGTTTGGCATGCTTCCGGTTTATGCGTTTGCGGAAGAAGAAAACGGCGGGGACGCCGTTTCAAAGGAATGGGCTTATACGCCGAAGAATGAAAAGAGCGCGGTTATTACCGGGTATAAAGGAAATGAATCCGTCGTAACGATTCCTGCAGAAGTGGATGGATACCAGATAACGGCAGTGGGCGACCGTGCGTTTGAGAATAACCGCACGGTGCGCCAGGTTACGGTATCGGAAGGGATTACGGGCGTCGGCCATTATGCGTTTTCGGGCTGTACGGCGCTTACAGGCCTTGCGCTGCCGGAAAGCATGGCGTCGCTTGGAGGCCGTATCATAGAAAATACAGCGGTAAGGAGCATCCGGATTCCGGCAAATGTATCCAAGTGCGAGCCCGCTCCGGTAGGCGGCGGGTACAACGGTACGCTGGCGGGCTGCGCTTCCCTTACAGAAGTTACGTTTGGCGAAGGAATGACGGCGGTTCCGGATTATATTTGTGCAAGCCATGATAGTACAAGCCGGATTTCTGCCGTAAATATCCCGTCAACCGTAACAAAAATCGGAGAATATGCGTTTTATAAGTGCCAATCCCTGCAGACATTGGATATCCCTTCGTCTGTTACGGAAATTGCAAGGCATGCGTTTAACCGCTGTTCGGCCCTGGTTTTAGACAGGCTGCCGGAGGGATTGGAGAATATCGGTTTAAACGCGTTTTTCGGGTGCGTAAGCATCACGGATCTGACGCTTCCGGGGACGATTAAAAACGTGGGGGATTACGCGTTCCAGGAATGTACCGGGATGCAGCGCCTTACAATAGAGGAAAACGGCGACCCGGATTATGCCGCGCAGATCAATGGCAATGCGTTTTCCGGATGCAGCGGGCTTACGGAAGTTCATTTATCCTGCAATATAAAAAGCGTGGGCGGCAGGGCGTTTTCAGGCTGTACGTCGCTGGGGGAGGTTTCTTTGCCGGAAGGAGTAGAGAGTATTGGCCATTACGCGTTTTCGGGCTGTACGTCGCTTGAAAACATCGGGCTGCCGGAAAGCCTGACTACGCTTGGCGGGTGTTTTATCGAAAATACGGCGGTGGAGAGCATCGTAATTCCAAAAAATGTTTCCAAGTGCGATTATACGCCGTACAGTACCGGATATAACGGGCCGTTAGCAAACTGCAGCGAACTGAAAACCGTGACGTTTGCGGACGGTATGACGGCAATTCCGGAATATATCTGCGCAAGCGGCGCGTACCAGAGCAATATTTCGACAGTAAACATCCCGGGCTCGGTGAAGTCGGTAGGAAATTATGCGCTGCATAACTGCAAAAACCTGTCGTCCGTAAATTACAGCGGAAAAACCGAGGAGGACTGGGATCAGATTGATTTGGGAGCCGGAAATGAAAGTTTAAAGGATGCGACGCAGGAGTTTCATGAACACGAATATGACGACGGTGCGGTTACGGATCCGACCTGTACCAAACAAGGGTTTACCACGTATACCTGCGTTTCGTGCGGAAACTCCAAACGGGATCAGTTTGTCAGGGCGCTTGGGCATACGCCGGTTGCCGACGCGGGAAGGCCGGCCACCTGTACGCAGGACGGTTTAACGGACGGCAGCCATTGTGAAGTCTGCCGGGCGGTTCTAAAGGCTCAGAAGAAAATTAAGGCCACCGGCCATACGCCGGCGGGAAGCGGCATAGTTTCCCGTCCCGCCTCCTGTACGGAAAACGGAATCCTGACGCATACCTGCAAAACCTGCGGGGAGAGTTTTACGGAAGAAATAAAAGCGGTGGGGCACAGCTACGGGGAGCCGGCGGAAACGCTTGCGCCGACCTGTACGCGGGAGGGAGAAATGGAGTATACCTGCGCGTCCTGCGGGGACAAAAAAACAGAACCGGTTCCTGCCCTTGCACATGAGTATGCCCGGTCAGTGAAGGAGCCGACGTGTACCGAAGCGGGTTATACGCTTTATACCTGTTCCAATTGCCAGGACAGCTACAAAGAAGATTTTACGGAAGTTTTAGGCCATCGTTATGAAATGTCCGAACAAGAGCCGACCTGTACCGAACCGGGAGGTACGGCGCATATCTGCGCAAACTGCGGCGACTGCTATATGGACCCTGAGGAAGAAGCGTACGGGCACGATTTTGATGACGGCGTAGTTACGGTTCCACCAACGGATACGTCTGAAGGAGTGAAAACCTATACCTGCAGGCGCTGCGGGGAGACGGAAACAGAATCCATTCCGGTTCATACGCATACCTATACCGAAACGGTGGTAAAAGAAGCGACGTGCTCTGCACCAGGCGAAGCGTACTTCCTGTGTACAGAGTGCGGCCACAGTTATACCCAAACGCTCCCGAAGACGGAACACATATATCAGGCTGAGGTTACCGAGCCAACCTGTACGGCAGGAGGCTATACGGTTTATACCTGCGGGGCGTGCGGCGACAATTATCAGTCGGATCTGACGGAGCCTCTTGCGCACCAGGAGCAGGCCGAGGTTACCGCGCCGGCCTGTACAACGGAGGGATATACCCTGCACACCTGTACGGTTTGCGGGAACAGCTACCGGGACAGTGTGCAGGCGGCGCTTGGGCATGCGTATGATGACTGGATTGTTACGGTATTGCCGGGGGAACAGTCAGAAGGGAAAAAGGAGCGTACCTGTACCCGCTGCAAAGAGACGGAAGAAGAGGTAATTCCGTCGCTTGGCAGCCATACGCATATATATGATAAAGGGACGGTTACGAAGGAAGCGTCGTGCCTGCAGCCCGGCGAGCTTGTGTATGCCTGTACGGAGTGCGGGGATGTTTTAAAAGAATCCATTCCAAAGGCGGCGCATACGTATACGGAAACTCTTACACAAGCCGCGTCTTACGGCAGAAACGGAAGCATACAGCGAAGATGCGCCGTATGCGGCGATGCTGTGGAAGGCGTCATATCTGCGCCGTCCGCAGTGATCCTTTCTAAGACGGCATATACTTATACGGGAAAAGAGATAGCGCCCGTCGTCACCGTTACGGACGTGGGAGGCAGCGTTCTTGGTCCGGACAATTATACGGTTGTTTATACCGATCATAAAAAAGTAGGGACGGCTAAGGTGCAGGTTGTATTTCAGGGAAGATACGCAGGTACGATGGAAACAACGTTTGCGATTCTGCCGAAGGGAACGTCTATTTCGAAGCTGAAGGCCGTATCGAAAGGGTTTACTGTTAAATGGAAGAAACAGGGTTCCCAGGCGAAGGGTTATGAACTGCAATACGCTGCGTCCGGGAAATTTACGAAGAAAACGGCGAAGATAAAGAAGATAAAGAAAGCGTCCGCGACTTCAGCTACAATTCGGGCAAAAGCGAATAAGAAGTATTTTGTGCGGATCCGGACGTTTCAGAAGGCAAAAGGGAAAACATATTATTCGGGCTGGTCGAAGGTGAAGAAGATTACGGTCAAGAAATAAGAAGCCGCGCCGGCAGAGATTGCTTTTTTTGAAAAGATATGCTACATTAAAGTCGCCGTCTGATTGCGTGGTATAAAACTTACAGAAGGCGGCAATCTAATATCAGAGGAAAAAACATTGGAAAATATCAGATTTGTTGTGAAGCTTGCGGATACGCCGATTGAGGCTAGAGTCCTGCATGAAAGTACCAGGCAGTTTTTACGGGAGTATCTGACAGAGGAAGCGGCGGCGTTTTTTGTTGCGGTTACAGAAGAAAATATTGCATACGAACGGCAAAAGGCCGATCCGAAGTATCATTTTACGGACGCTTATTTAGAGACGCTCGCGCTCTACCGGCAGATTTCGGCGGGACTTTTGGATTATGATACGCTTTTATTCCACGGCTCCGCAATTGCGGTAGACGGGCAGGCGTATCTGTTTACCGCCAAAAGCGGGACGGGCAAGAGCACGCATACGGCGCTCTGGCGGAAACGCTTTGGAGCGCGCGCGGTGATGGTCAACGACGATAAGCCGCTGCTGCGCATGACAGAGCAGGGCGTTACGGTATACGGCACGCCGTGGGACGGAAAGCACCGCCTGAGTTCGAATATAGCGGTCCCGTTAAAGGCGGTCTGTATTCTGGAACGGGATACGAAGAACCATATCGGAGCCGTCTCGCCAAGGGATGCATGGCCGATGCTGATGCAGCAGAGCAGCCGCCCGTCTGATCCGGCCAAGCTTTCACAGGCGATGCGTCTGCTTGACGTTTTAGCGGCAAAGACGGGAATTTACCGCATGGGGTGCAATATGGAGCCGGAAGCGGCCGAAACGGCATACAGAGGAATGCAGTGAATTGGAGGTAGAAATGAGATTAAAAAAAGAATTTATCACACATGAAAGCGACGGCGAGCAGATTCTGGTATCCTCGGATACGGCGGCATTCTCCGGGCTGGCGCGCAGCAACAGCACGGCGGCGTTTATTATCAACTGCCTGAAAAAGGATACGACGGTGGAAGAGATTACGGAACGTATGGCAAAAGAATACGACGCGCCGAAAGATGTGATTGCACGAGACGTCGCCAGGATAATAGAACAGCTTAAGTCTATCGGCGCGCTAAATCTGTGAGGAAAGGGCGTATGCAGGACAAACAGGAAAACGGGCGGGGCGCCTTAGAACAGACGGCATGGGATTTGATTTACCTTGCGGCCTGCGCCCTGCACAAGATAAAGCCGCAGGAAGAGCGCGTACGGAGGATGGATTTTAAGCGCCTCTTTTGGATGTGCCAGTTTCACAGCATGACCGCCATGGTATGCATGGCTCTGGAAGAAACGGAAGCGTTTGCGGCGGCGGATCCGGACATAACAAACAAATGGAAGGACGCCAAAGCCAAAGCAATCCGCAAAAACATGCTGTTAGACGCAGAACGGGAGCAGATTTTAAAAGAGATGGAGCAGGCGGGCATCTGGTATATGCCGTTAAAGGGAAGTGTTTTGCAGGCAGTTTATCCAAGGTATGGCATGCGCCAGATGTCGGACAACGATATCCTTTATGACGCCGCCGGCCAGAAAAAACTGGCCTGCCTAATGCAGAAGCGGGGGTATGAAACAGAAATGTGCGGTAAATCCAACCATGACGTTTTTATGAAGCCCCCGGTTTACAATTATGAAATGCATACTTCGCTGTTCGGCAAGTTTAGCGGTTCTGCCTTTTATGGCTATTACAGCGGCATCAAGGAGAAGCTTCTTCGTGACAAGCCGGACGGGTACGGGTATCATTTTACGGACGAGGATTTTTATATCTACATGACGGCGCATACCTATAAGCATTATAACCAGAGCGGAGTAGGGCTGCGGTCTTTGGCGGATGCGTATGTGTATCTAAACGCTAAGGGGCAGGATATGGATTTGGCGTATATTGCGCGTGAGACAAAAAAGCTTGGAATGGCGGAATTTGACAGCCAGCTTCGCGCGCTTGCAGAAAAGCTGTTTTGCAATCCTTCGCCCGGAGGCGTTTCTCTGTCTGCGCAGGAGGAGGCGACGCTTTCCTTTTTTGTAGGATCGGGCGCGTATGGTACGACGAAATTTTACGTACAGAACAGGATGCGCGAACTGCAGCCGGAAGGGGAGGATTCCATATGGAAAGGCAGGCTGCGTTTTATCTGGCGGCGTTTGTTCCCGACAATGGAATGGTATGAAAATTATGAACCGTTTGTGGCGAAACACAAAATACTGATTCCGTTCTTTTTGGTATACCGGCTGTTTCGGCGTCTGTTCGGCAGGGGGATCAAGGGAGAAATTGACGCGATGCGCAAATATGGCAAAAAAAAATGAGGCTGTGTTCGTACCCTTCACATAAGGAAGTGAAGGGTACGAGGGCATCTCTGTATCAAATTACGGTATAGTCTTGTGGCTATGCCGTTTTTTCTTCTTTGGAACGCTTCTGTTTCAAGCGTTCTTGGAACATTTCTTCATATTCTTCAGCGGATGGGGCGTTGATAATACCGACTCCATTATAGTGAATATCAATAGGATACACTGTCTTTCCGTCTATGACCTTTTTCTTGGATACCATGATGTAGTCTATAAATTCATTGACGATGGCAGGCGTAAGTTCCTTGATTTCGGTATACCTCTTGACCTTTTCCACAAAGGCTGATACATTTGCGGTTTTGTCATCCTGCATTTCAATATCCAATTTTAATTGGGTAAGTAATTCTTTCAGCATTTTCTGTTCGGCTTCATAACTTGCCGACATTGTTGCAAAACGCTCATCGCTCAGTTTACCCGATACATTATCTTCATAAATCCGCTGAAACAATACGTCAAGTTCAGTAATACGCTTTTCACATTTGGCTAATTCACGCCGCTTCTTGGCAATTTCTTTCCGCTGTTCTTCGCTTGATTTGTCAAGCTGCTCCTGCACAAACTGTTTTTCAAACGCCTGCACATAGAACAGCACACGCCGCAAACTTTCAAGCACTAAGGCATGGACAACCTTTTCACGAATATAATGTGCCGTACAGTTTGCAGTATTCTTGCGGTAGTTAGAACAGAAAAAGTATGCCTGCTCTCGGCTGTAATTGTTCGTCACGCTATAATACAGTTTTTCCCCGCAGTCGGCACAATAGAGTAATCCTGAAAAAATGCTGATTTCGCCTGTACGGTTTGGTCTGCGCTTGTGGCTTCTAAGCTCCTGTACAAGTTCCCATGTTTCACTGTCAATAATGGCCTCATGGGTATTTTCAAATACTTTCCATTCCTCTTTCGGTCTGTGAATCTTGGTCTTATCTTTAAAAGAGCGTGTCGTAGAACGGAAATTAACCGTATGTCCGCAGTATTCAAGCCGTTCCAGAATATCCGCAACTGTCCTTGCCGCCCATTGTTCTTTTGTCTATATAGTTGTCCATATGCAGTAATCCTCCCATGAAGAATAGAGTGAGAAAAAATATCCCTCACCCTATAGTCCTTGAAAAAGTTAAAATTTGCCCTCTATTGCTTAAAATTTTTTAGCTTTTTCCGTAGATGCTGCATCCTTGCATGATAGCCCCTGCGGTTAAATGCACAAGCGGGGCAATCTCCTTTGTGGAATAGCCCTGCATTTTCAGCAGGACGATTTGTAATGTGCGCCTGTCCACCGTGATTAAGGCAAGGTACAGATTTTCGCTTTCAATCTCGTCCAGTAAATCAGAAACAGACCTTACTTCCGCCTGCTTCTTCCTGTCTGCTATACCCTCAAGGTATTCTCCGAAATCGCTCGCCCATCGGTAAAACCGCCTGTTGGAATTAAAATCTGCCCTGTCGTCTG
This sequence comes from uncultured Lachnospiraceae bacterium, assembly GCA_910577065.1. Lineage (GTDB taxonomy): Bacteria > Bacillota > Clostridia > Lachnospirales > Lachnospiraceae > Roseburia_B. The sequence continues at coordinate 39,577 of CAJTLD010000008.1, forward strand.
TGCGGATTTGCTCAATGACCGCTTCATCAACGCCGCACTCACGCAAAATCTTTTCTTCCGCTTCTTTCCAGATACGCCATTTCCTGTCCTCCCGTCCGTGGTTGTATGCCATTCTTACTTCCTCCAATCAGAATTGATTGAGAGGGCAGAGAAAAGCCCCCTCATTTTCCCAAAGGAAAAAACAAGGGGGCTGAACGCCTTAAATTTAAACCTCCATTATCTTTCTCAGTTTCGCAAGGATTTTAGTTTTGCGTTTATTGACAACGCTCTGTGTTATGCCTAACCGCACCCCAACTTCCCGCTCGGGAAGTTCTTCAAAGAAAATTGCCTTTACCAATGCCTGCTCACCATCCGATAATAAGGGCAGGGCGGCTTTCAGCCTGTCCACCATTACCACATGGACAACGATTTCCGCAACGTCCACCGCTTCATCAACAATGAAATCAAGCACATTCCCCTCACTGTCCGTAAATCCCTCCAATGAAAGCAACTTGTGGTTCGCGTCCAGTTTTTTCAGATAACGCCACCGTTCTTTATCCCGATAAAAATCTGTGTACTGTTCTCGCACAACCTCAAGCAAACAACCCTGCACGGGGATAAATAGCTTGTCCATGTAACTTTGGTCGATTTGCCTGCGGCGGCAGAAATCTTGATAGGACAATTCCGCATAACCACCGCTTTCCTTGATATATACCTTTCTTGGTGCATACTTCACCATAAATACCTCCAATCTGAATTAAGCAGGCTTTTGCCTGCGCTGCTTCTTGACCGACAGGTCAAGAAGATTGCTTTAGCAGCTGTAAAACCAATCCAGATGGAGAGGGCGGAGAGCGACAATGAACATAACAGCAACATACAGTCCTATGGCACATTCCGATAAAAAACGACAAAAGAAAAACCGCAAAGGCTCTGTGACCTCTACGGTTATAGGCGATACTAATTCTGTTAAATGGAAATTCTACTTCTGGTTTCATGGCGAGAAGTAGCGTTGTATGGGCAGGAATTTTTTTAACTGGCTTTCTGCCATTCCCCAATATACTATGTATGGATAAACTCTGCGTTGTGTGAGCAAATAGATTACTGCCCGAAAAAAGAACATAAAAAATCCCTCCAAACTCAAACAGGTCTGGAGGGTTAAACTATTTTCATTTGGGCGTGAAGATACAGCCCACCAAAACGCTGTTTTTTTATTTGGTGGACTATAACTTCAACTGTAAGCCTTATCCCAAAGACTTCAAATTATTTCTATATTCCTGCATCTCCCTTTCGTCTGTGTTATCTAAAACAAATTGCAGTTCGTTCGTTACCTTTTCACGGTCATAGGGAAGATACGCCGTTACTGGCGTGAAATTAGATATCGTGTTCGCAAACAGGTGTGTGCGTATATTTAGGTTATTGATTAAAATTTGCAATTCACGGATACGCTCTTTTTCCTCGGCAGGTACAAACAAGCCCTGCTGTGCCATCTGGTAAAGCTCTGTGTCTGGAAAAAGCGTGAGAGAGTCCACGGAAATAAAATACGGATTAAGCTGACTGAACAGCTCTGAACTATTCCTTGCATTTTGGTATCCGCCGCCTTTTCCCGCAAGCCCTGTCATATAAACAAAGTAGTATTCAATGCCTGCTTCGTCCAATTTCCTGCATTGCTCCAGAATATCCGCCGAAGTATATCCTTTATTGGCAAGGGAAAGCGTTTCGCCATCGCCGCTTTCCACGCCGATGCTCAGTCCGTTAATGCCCATCGCTCTCAATTTCCTAAGCTGCCATACCTCTTTGTTTTTAATATCACGGATGCTCGCAAACATAGCCATTGTCTGACACTTAATCAGATAATCCCTTACCGTCAACGCCCGCAATTTAAGATTTTCATAGCTCATTGCGAACGGGTTAGCTCCCGTCCAGAAAATTCTTCGGGCGTTTGGCTGATAGCTTTTTA
>CAJTLD010000009.1 GCA_910577065.1 uncultured Lachnospiraceae bacterium
ATGATTTTTATACATATCCGAAAAAACATATTGAAAAATAATTAAGTCCGGAACCCATTGCTTTTCAATAATTACATCGACAATCTCAAGCATATTCTTATTTAGAAAATATATTCCCCCTCCAAAATATTTTTTAATATCACCCCATATATTAACCCAGACTTCATCTAACGGATCAATTCCAAGAAATTCCAATCCCTTATAATTAAGATAATTTTGGTGGCGTAAATAATCAATCGCTGCCAATTCTGTACATGGTCCACAACCAACTGACATCACCCTTAAATTATCTTTTTTTCTTATATCTGCAAATTGTTTCAAACCATAAACAATTTCAGATGCATATCGAAAACTGTATTTGCAATAATAACAATCAGCCATATGTACACAATCATAATGGCGCATTTCTGGTGCTCTATTTGGAAAATGAACATATTCCAAACATTTTTTACAATCATGTGGACACTCATCACCATATGTACACCCTTCACATTGTTTTTGTATAATTTTACTCTCATTTCTCATGTTACATTTCTCAACTAATTCGTATATAAGCATTTCCATTCTCCTCCTCAAGCCCCCTCAAACTCTCCTCCGGCAACATTTCCTTCATATCTTATAGTAGCAAATTGCCCAGCTTATAGGTTGCCATCCCAATCGGTACATTCAATTGTTTCAAGGCATGTCCCACATATGTCTTGTTTTTACTTTTGCAAATACTAATACTGACAAACGGATTTTCCTTTGACAGTTTTACCTGTTCATCCAAAGTTGTCTAGATATAGTTACATTTTTCCTGCGTATTTCGTCTCCGACTCACCTATTTTCAACTCGATTACCACTAATCTCTTTAAACTTCTGTGAAAAAGAAGTAAATCAATGTATAAACCCCGCTTATAATGATTAAGCGGTATTGATTCCCAATAGATAATTTCTTTTCACACTTTAAATCATCCTTTAAATCTTTATACCCAAATTTAACGATTAAGACTTTTTATTTTCCGTATCAAATATAAGTTCTTTTGAACCTGATGCGAATTCTATATACATAATTCTAAATCAAAGTTAAAAAATTTTCTTCTTCATTAAAATTATGAATTGGGGTCATATTTAATAAAGTATCTTTCATAATTTTTTTTGCCTCATTTCTCTTTTTGAATACATCTTTTACTTGTTTTATAATTTTCACACGCTCATCATTATCTTTAGGAATTGGTAACACTAACTCGTAAATTCGTCTACCAAGCGTGTCAATAATATCTTGTGTAAATTGTTTTGCTCTTATTTGTTCTTTTACAATTGGAGAGGATAACAATGCCAAAAGCAAATATGGATTCATTTTTTCTTTATCTTTGCACCTCATTTTATAAAGATGACTTTGATAAACAATTTTTGTATCGGCACTAGAAATCATTGCACACGTCCCAACTAAATATGTACCATCTTTAACCATTAAAATATCCTCTGCTTGAACATCCTGTTTCTCTTTTAATCCATCATAAACAGATTGGGCTAATCCCTGTTTAGGATCAAGCTTAATCTCCCAATTTGCAATATCAGAAGTCCTTATAAAAGGTATTGTTCCTGTACCATATGCCAATTTTCCAACTTCATCACCAGTAGAAATTACTATAACATCATCCTTTACCAGATCTCCCAATAATACTAAATCATAATTTGTTCTTAAAGTATCTAATTTCTTTTTGATTTCAGGATTATAATAAATCGGCAAATATATATTATTTACAATATCGGACTGTTTCACAGTAAATCCTAAATGATCATATGATAGATTTTCACCATTTTTATATTTCTCATAACGTTCTTGAATTGCTGGAATATCATCATAAGGTACTTCTAGCCCTCTAGAATCATGACCACACCACTTCGCAACTGCCATAAATATTTTATGTTCTAAATCTATTTCTTCATTTTTCTCCAACTTTGTCATAAGTACAGCACAAGTTTTTGCATGTGTATGTGGCTGAAATAATTCTTCCGGCATTGAAATAATCGCATCAATTCGAGCATGTTTCTCAACATATTTCATAATGTATTTATGACTTGGGTTACAAAACATGCTTTCAGGTGCAACTATTCCCAATCTACCACCAATCTGCAATAACGCAAGACACTTTTCAACAAAGAGAACTTGTGGAGTTTGATCCGACAATTCTTTATTTGTTTTTTCCAATTCACCATCTCTGCTCACTTTCCATTTATATCCAAGTTCATAACGTTTTAAAATCGTTTTATCGTCAATCTTTAACTTCGAACCATATGGAGGGTTTGTTAATACCACATCATATTTACCATCCATAATTGTATTCCTCGCTTTTATAGACCAATTTTCAGGATTTTCTAAACTGTTTTCACAAAAAATTCCACCACGACCATCACCTAGTAACGCCATATATGCCTTTGACGTTTTACTTAAAAAATTTTCTTTATCTATGCCATTAAAATTTTTAATTGCTACTTCTTGTAGTTCTGCAAAAATTTCTTTTTCCGGCCAATTTAATTCTTCACACTGCTTATTCACTTTTGCCCATACATATTTTAATGCTTCTACCAAAAAACCTCCGGAGCCACATGCCGGATCAACTATCTTATCTCTTTGTCCAGGATTTGTCATTGCTAACAATAATTTGACAACATTTCTAGGCGTAAAAAATTGTCCCTGAGGTCCTCTTAATGAAGGCCCAATAAACATTTCGAATGCATCAGCAATAACATCCCGTTCACTTTCCATTAAACAATATTGTTGCAACTCACCAACAATATGCGCAATTGAGTTATCCGAAAGTGTAATTTTATCATTAACATCAAATACATCCGGATATTTTCTTTTTACATCAATAAATAAGTTTTGTATTCTTTTTGATATTTTTGCATATTCTTCATTTATACCTGCACGGAAATCTACAAAAGAATCACTTTTTTTATATCTCTCATCATATATTTTACAAAATATAATATTGATTAGCTGTGGAAGTAATTCTGTATCAAGCGTTTGTCCAGTATTATTTGCTGCTAAATAATTCCTTATATTATTAAATGTATTTTTCAGATTATGTGTTTTTTTCAAATCCTTCCTTTTATACAATCCTATGTCATCAACATTTTGCCCATATAATGGAAGATTAGGAATTTCTCTAAATTCAACTCTACCATCTTGCTCATATTTTCTCAAATACAATATTTCATTACCATTGTACCAGGCACCTAAATATGCTTTGGATAATCTTAAATAATCTTCAAGCTGGGAACGTCCATCTTTACGATTTTTTTCTTACATTCGATAATGATATATAAATCGTCCTCTCTTTTATCAGTAGAAGTAAAAACAGCAATATCAACTGGATATTCCTTTTTAATATCCGATGGTCTAACTTTAACTCTATATTGTGGTCTAGTCTGGATCAACTCTTTTGGATAACCATAATTCTCAACTAATATTTTTGAAAATGGTTGCGTTGCTTGTATTTCTTCCGGCGTTCCGTTTACTTTTATTCCAGATATATAATCTATAATTTTGTCAGCCATTACAAAGCCTCCTATCAAATTTTATTTACTATACGCTATATTAAAATATAATCAACTTCACTCATGTATTGTAGTCTTCCATTCAGCCCCTTTTTTCTCCAATACTCGCACCACTGGCGCGAGTATTTCAAACTCTATAATTTTACAATTATTCTTTAACAATAACCTAACTATTCTTTCCCCAGCGGATAGAAACCAATAAATCTTGTATCTTACATCCCAGCACAGTATACAGCTTACACAACATATGCACGTCCAACCGAGTAATACTATTTGTACAGTAATTATCTATCTGTTTCCAGTTCATTACTTCCTTATGTGACTACTTGTTCCTACTCAGTCTTTTTTTGTAGCAATTCATTCAGTCTAATTTTCAATCGTATTTATTACAAATACCTGCTAACTCTAAAAAATTACTAAAATATTACAAGTGCAAACCTTTGTTCCTTTCTTGCTATTTTAATACAATATACAAAAAAATACAATCTATTCTTTCTTTTTTGTCTGCTAAAAGAAAACAATTAAATACCTTGTCTCACAGTTCAAGGCGGTACGCAATGTACATAGCACAAATATGTCCAACCAAGTAATATCGTTGGCACAATTGCTGTCCACTTATTTCCGATTTATCATCACTTTCAGCAACAAATTTTAACGGTTCAATCTTTTTCTTTAAAAACCCTGACAGCGGGATTTCCAGATAAACGTGAAATTTGTTAATAGTTTTAATTTACACTTGGCACAAAAGATCGCTCCCATCTTTTTAATATTTCATTTCAAAATTCAACTCAAGGACACTCTAAATAATTATTACAAGCTTCTATACCAACAAAAAAGAGCCAACCGATATATGAAAAAATATATCAGATAACTCTTTTCATCATCCTAAATTATTTCTTAACGAAAAATCTTTACCAAAAACGTTATTTTGCCCTTTTAACAATTTCTGATAGATATTTACTTGTTTCTTCTTCCGTGACCCCCCTAAATCCCTCATATATACTACACCGAGGACAATAGACATTAATTCCGGATTTTTCTTTGCCCACAATTCTATGATTGCTTTGTCCGCTGCCACAGCACTAACAGTAACAATAAACCTTTTCCCACCAACACTCGTAAGAAAGAGTGTATCTGTTTCATCATCCAGTGATACATCGGAAAACAACTCATCATTTTCATTCAGTATTTCAAACAGAAAATCTTTTAATTTGTCTTTGTCCATAATATTTTTCACCTCATTTCTCGCAATCCTTTTCCATAAAGAAGCTTTTTTGACAACTTCTGATTGATACTTCTTATGCTCATTTTCTGTAATAATCTTCCAACCCACCAATTTTATCAAAGCAATTTCAATATATACAGAAATCGGATTTTCCCTATACCATTTTATCAATATTTTTTCATCGCTTTTCAGTTTTTAAGAAAATAAGTCTCCTGTTTGACTTTTCACCATTTTAAAGATTCCTTTCCTCATATAATTGGTGCCTTATGGATAGACGCAGATATATTATATGGTTTTTCAACTCATAGCGACTTAAAATCAGGTTTTGGTTAAGACTTGTAACAAAATCATTGCGAGAGGTGAAAAGTGTGAACCACATTAGACACAATTTCAATGTGAAATATCCAGAGCGTATAAGAGAATTACGTCAAGATAACGACTTAACCCAAAAAAAGTTGCTGAAATATTGAAGATTGCACAGACAACCTATTCCCAATATGAATTATACAAAAGACCTATGCCCATAGAATGTTTAATGGTTCTTTGCAAGTTCTATAATGTATCAGCGGATTATATCTTAGGATTCACTAATAGAAAAATCCCTTGACTTGTATTTATAATTTTTTTAACTCACAGCAACTTAAAAATCAAGTTCTATTTATTCCATATACTAAAATAACTGCATGAGGTGAAAAGTGTGGATGATAGTAAACATATTTGCGATATAAAATATCCAGAGCGCATAAAAGAGTTACGCCAAGATAACGACTTAACCCAAAAAGAAGTTGCTGAAATATTGAAGGTTGCACAGACAACTTATTCCCAATATGAATTATACAAAAGACCTATGCCCATAGAATGTTTAATGATTCTCTGCAAGTTCTATGAAGTGTCAGCAGATTATATTTTAGGATTCACTCATAATAAATAAATTTCCAGAATATAAAAAATATTAGCCTAAGAATTTTCCAAAAAAAACGTGCCCCTTCCCGATAGACAATTTTTTATCATTACATATGTCTATCTGGAAAAGGGTATTTTTTATGACATTTAAGCTTAATTTCTTATATACCGAAAATCAAGGGCACCATTACCAAAGCTACGAAAAAATAGTTACAATATTGCTTATAGACGGAAACATAACTGTTAAAAAGGGGCTAGGGGATTTCCCCTAACAAGTGCCGGAGGTTGCCACTGCCCATAGAGGCATGGCAATCCAAAGGCGTTGCTTGCTGGTATTGTGTATTAATTTTTCGTCCGCTATCTGAGTCCGACACTGCTTATTTTACCAGCCGAAAAAGAAATCTTTCACAGGCTTTCCCACCATCCTATTCCACCAGAAATCCCCATATTTTAAATCTATATACTGATTTTCCTCAAAGAAAATAGAGCGGTTTCCCGCCCTACTTCTATAAAATATTTCCATTTTTCCGGCATGGTTTTCCCCGGCAGTCTACAAGTTCTTCCAGCAGCTTCTTCCTTTTATCATCATAATTTTTCGGGCAATCTACCTACTCCTTCAGCAATATATTTCCTTTCCAGTACGGCTTTTATCACAAATATACCGGCTTATCCAACACGAATTCATTAACAATACACCAACTCTTTCAGCACAATCTCCTCCGCAGCAGAGCGGACATTTTTCATCAATCCCACCCATTTCATCTGTTCCCTTCGTATAGCTGATTCTATTTTCACCAATGATGTGTTTTTCCATGATTTCCTCCTGTCCGGCAGCCTCATATTTTCTTGCCATCGGATGCCCTGTCTGCAATTTTTTTGTTCCTTTTCTCTCAAATTGTTCCAATCCCACCCGAAAAATGGGATGTTTTTGATGACAAAATCGGGTATTAATTAAACGAGTAGCCCCTATAATTTTTCTTTTTCGGCTGGTAAATATAGGGCTGACTGCAATCAATTTTTCCCTTTCAGCCCATTCATTGTTTCCGCAATTAACTGTATCGTGTAGAGCAGTTCATCATTGTCCCCGCTGCATTTTTCCAGACGTTTTAACTCCTCATGGATTTCTGCCATCTGGTTGCGGAGTGCCTTATACACCCTTGGTTTGCCCTGCACCACTACATCCCGGCACTGCAAACGCCGGGTAACATAGTCCTGCTTGGTAAGTCCTGATAAGCTCACACAGCAGTCAATCAGCTTTCCTTCCTCCTCCGAGACATGGAATGCCACTGTCTTGTTCCTCCATCTTCCTTTGTAATCAAGCCTTTTTTCCATAATCTTACCCCCCCCTTTCTCCGTTCCGGCTCAAATTCCTTATCCATATGAAACTGGATGACTGTGCCATTATCTGTCTGCGTAACGCTTTCCATGCGCTCCATATCCAATTTATCTGCCATTTCCGTTTGCTTGTTGGGGAAAAGATGCGCATAGCGGTAGGTAATGTCTATGCTCTCATGCCCTACCCTGTCCGCTATGGCAAGTGCTGAAAAACCCATCTCAATCAACAAGGAAATGTGGCTGTGGCGCAGATCATGGATTCTTATGCGTTTCACGTCTGCCGCTTTCGCTCCCCTGTCCATCTCGTGGTGCAGGTAGGATTTTGTGACTTGGAACATCCTTTCATCCCCACTGATTTCATAAAGCATACCGATATACTCCTGCATTTCCTCACATAAGAAATGCGGCATTTTTATCGTCCGGTTGCTCTTTGCGGTCTTAGGGGAAGTGATGACATCCCTCCCCTTTAACCGTTGGTAGGACTTGTTTATGGTTACGATATTACGCCCAAAATCAAAGTCTGACGGCGTTAAGGCAAGCATTTCGCCTAGCCGAACGCCGCACCAGTAGAGCATTTCAAAGGCATAATAGGACAATGGCTTGTCCATCATCGCGTCCGCAAATTTCAAGTATTCCTCCTTTGTCCAGAACAGCATTTCCTTGTGTTCCTCGCTGCCCATCGTCCCGGCTTTCTGCGCCGGGTTGCCCGGCAGATGGTAAAATCTTACGGCATGGTTGAAAATTGCGCTCAACTGTGCATGGATGGTCTTCAGGTAGGTTGGGGAATAGACCTCTCCATTTTCGCCCTTATAGGCAAGCATTTCATTCTGCCATGCAATCACGTCCCTCGGCTCAATCTCCGCAATCTTCCGCTCCCCGAAATAGGGTAATATCTTCGTGCGTATCACATGGCTCTTGGATTCCCATGTGTTCTCCTTCACCCTCTTCTTTTTGTCCGCCTCATAGATTTCAAAGAAACTGGCAAACGTCATGTCAAGTTTGGACTCGCTTTTCAGCATGACTTCCCGTTCCCAACCCAATGCCTCCCTTTTGGTCGCAAAACCCCTTTTCTGTTTCTGTTTCCTCTCCCCTTTGTAATTCGTGTATCGGTAGATGACGCGCCACTTATCGCCATCCTTGTATACAGCCATATGCTCACGCTCCTTTCCCCGGAGCTGATTGCAATAATAACAAAATCTGCCATCAGCCCCGGCAACATTTTAAAGATTCCTACATTTTCCGCTGTAACATAACTCCTAATGAAAAAACTATCTACTATAAGATAATTCTTTGCAAAAAACTACTCACTGTAACACAACTTCTTGCGGAAGAAATTTGTGTTCACTCTGCCCGATACTGTCAGGTAGCCAAGCTCACGCATTTCTGTATTCAGCTCCCGGACAACCTTGTAGGCATAGGATTTGGAGACGTTCAGCTCCTGCGCAACTTCCTCAACCGTCATAAAATTTTTACCTTCCATTATCCATCCTCTCCTTTCCCTGTCTTATTCCCAGCCTTTCTTCCCGCTTTCCCCCTTTCCCTCTTTTATTCCTAATTCCTCTGCCTGCACCCGTAAATCTACATTTCTTTCCAGCCGTCAGTTTTTACCGGCAATCTCAATCGTGACTAAATTTGTTTATTTAGTCTATGTATTTCCTATATTACTAAACTTATAAATTTAAGCCAAGGGATTTCAGGAAAAATCTTAACTTTTTTAATTTAATTTTTTCTTGCTATCTTCATTGTGCCATGCTATACTATACCCAACAAATTTGTTTAACTGTTTAGCCATGCACGACAGCTAGAAAGCAGGATCGTGGGTGCTTGCACATACAATACTGCTTTCTAACTGTCGTATTTGGCGTTCAGCCACAGCGAAATGAAGCAGAGCGAAATTGAGCTGGCATGGCTAAACAGAAATCCCAACTACACGGAGGTCTACTTATGGCAATCGGAAAACGTATCAAATTTTTTCGCAACAGGAAGAGCCTGACACAGAAACAACTCGGCGAACAGCTCGGCTTTCTGGGCAGGACTTCTGACGTGCGCATGGCGCAGTATGAATCAGAGGCAAGAATCCCAAAGCAAAACCTTGTGAAAGAAATGGCGGGCATACTTGGTGTCAGCCCCCATGCCCTGACTGTGCCAGACATTGACACATACATTGGTTTTTTACATACCCTCTTTGCATTGGAGGACATATATGGATTCAGGATAATGGAAAAAGACGGTCTTATCTGCCTTTGCCGGGATTCTTCCAATTCTTCCCCTGCTGATACGGTCAGCGCCATGCTCAGGGAATGGCAACAACAGGCAAAAAAGCTTGAAAACGATGAAATCAGCAGAGAGGAATATGACGAATGGCGTTACCGATACCCGGAACTGGACACCAGCCAGCATTGGGCAAGGACGCCTTCCAAAGAAATAAGTGATTACCTCATTAAGAAATCTGAGAAATAGCCAAAGAAATGCAATAAGAAAAACCTTGCTGATATTCAGTTTTCATTTCTGAACCCGCACTATCGTGCGGTTGTCGCAGCATTCGTCAAACAGTCCTGTCTTACCGGCGAATTGCATAAATGCAATCGCCCGGTCTGCCAGTTCTGCTTTCCTCATTGCCCGCGCAAATCAGCAAGGTTTCCCTATGTGCCATATTGAAATATATAAATCATTCTCTGAATAAGAAAAAGTGTTGCCAAATCGTTGCCAGTCACTAAACCATTTTGTTTGCAACCAGCATAAACACTGGATTTCTCTCATCCTTTGAATTACTCAAATTCAATCGTCCCCGGCGGCTTACTAGTCAAATCATAAAACACCCGATTCACCCCGCCGACTTCATTGATGATCCTCCCCATCACCTTCTGCAGCACCCCAAACGGAATTTCCGCCGCTTCTGCCGTCATAAAATCCACCGTATTGACAGCCCGAAGCGCCACTGCGTAATCATACGTCCTTTCATCGCCCATCACGCCCACGGATCTCATATCCGTCAATGCCGCAAAATACTGTCCAATTGTCTGCTCCAGACCCGCGCATGCTATCTCCTCACGAAAAACGGCATCCGCGTCCTGCACAATCCGTACTTTTTCCGCCGTAACGTCTCCCACAATCCGAACGCCAAGCCCCGGTCCCGGAAACGGCTGGCGAAAAACCAAATACTCTGGAATACCAAGTTCCAGCCCCACCTTGCGAACCTCATCCTTAAATAGGCTCCGCAGCGGCTCAATAATCTCCTTAAAATCCACACAATCCGGCAAACCTCCGACATTATGATGCGATTTAATCCCCGCCGATTCACCGCCAAGTCCGCTTTCCACCACATCTGGATAAATCGTTCCCTGTACCAGGAAATCCACGGAGCCGATTTTTTGAGCTTCTTCTTCAAAAACACGGATAAACTCCTCGCCGATGATTTTCCTTTTCCGCTCCGGCTCCTTTACCCCTGCCAGTTTCACATAGAACCGTTCCTGTGCGTTGACACGGATAAAATTCAGTTCGTAATTCCCCTGCGGGCCAAAAACAGCCTCCACTTCATCTCCTTCGTTTTTCCGTAGAAGGCCGTGATCCACGAAAACGCAGGTAAGCTGGCTGCCGATCGCCTTAGACAGCATAACCGCAGCCACCGACGAATCCACACCTCCGGAAAGCGCACAAAGCACCCTTCCGTTCCCGACCTTCTTCCTGATTTCCCGAATGGACTGCTCCACAAAATAATCCATCCGCCAGTTTCCCGCACAGCCGCAGATGCCCCTGACAAAATTACAGAGTATCTTCGTTCCTTCCTGCGTATGCAAAACCTCCGGGTGGAACTGAACCGCATAGAGCTGCCGCTTCACATCCTCTGCCGCTGCAACCGGACAGTCTGCCGTATGAGCCGTTACCGAAAACCCCGGCGCAGCCTTGGATATATAGTCAAAATGGCTCATCCAGCAAACCGTTGTTTTCGGCACGCCTGAAAATAACGGAGACGTTCCGTCAATCTGCACCTTCGTTTTCCCGTATTCCCGCACTGGGGCACGCTCCACCCTGCCGCCTAAAAGAAACGACATCAGCTGAGCGCCATAACAAAGCCCCAGTACCGGAATCCCCAGTTCAAACAATTCCTTCTGGTACGTCGGGGCTTCTTCTTCGTAACAGCTGTTGGGTCCGCCCGTTAAAATAATACCGTTCGGTTTCATTGCCGCAATCTCCTGCAGCGGGGTACGGTAAGAAAAAATCTCACAATACACATTACATTCCCGCACCCGCCTTGCAACAAGCTGGTTATACTGCCCTCCAAAATCAATTACAATTACTTTTTCCTGATCCATGCATCCGTTCCTCCCTGTGGTCTGCCGGCAAAAATCTGCCGGACACTACTTCATATTATAGGTAAGGAACACCGGAAAAACAAGTTTTATTTTTCAGGCATAGCTTATGACCGGAGCAAACAATTATATTTTCAGCCGATATAAGTACTGCAGCCAAATATGTCACCTGCGCGCCTGCAGTTCCTTCGTATTCTCCTCCACCCGCTTTTTTGACAGGGGATACAACGTTACAAACACAATTGCCACAACCGTATAAATAACCGCGGGAAACAGTGTGGAAAGCGCATAAATCCCTGCCCGTACGGAATCCGTCTGCGCTGCGGCCAGCGAGTCATAGCCGATTGCCGATAACGCAAACCCGCCAAGGCCGCCGGCAAGCGCCTGTCCGACTTTTCTGGCGAACGAATAAACTCCGTATATCGTTCCGTCGTCCCGCTGCATGGTCTGTACTTCTTTGTCGTCAATCACGTCCGTTATCATTGCCCAGACAGTCATATTAAATAAATACATCCCGCCGATACTGGCTATAAAATTTACGACTATAAACACCCAGACATTTGTCAGCTTCATAAAATACAACGCAAAAAACAGGACCGCCGCCACAATACAGCCGCCGCTTGTCAGTTCTTTCCTGCCGAACCATTCCACCAGTTTTCCCGAAATAGCCGCCAGAATCAAAGCCGCTGGAAGCCCCAGCAAATTGTTAAACGATAATGCCTTTGTATCTTTAAAATAATCCGCAAATAAAAACGTGCTGATGGACTGCCCCATAATCGTCGCGCAAAGCGTCAGTATGGAAATCAGAATCATCGCCAGAAGCGCCCGGTTTGAAAATACCTGCCCTAATGTTTTGGCGGCTGAGGCGCGCTTTTTCTGCGAAGCGCTTTTTCTTACCTTTACCCGTTCCGTCACCAGGAAATAGCAAAACAGGTAACAGACAACCGCCAGAATGGAAAATGCCGCCGCCACCAGTGTAAACCTTCCGGAAATTACCACCTGGTTGCCCCGATCATCCGTTTCATAAATAAAAAGGGGCGCAATCACGCTGATTGCTACCGCGGCAAACGTCGATCCCAGCGAACGGTATATGGAAAGCGACTGCCTGTCCCTGGAATGCTCCGAAATCACGGACGCCATAGAGCCATACGGAATATTAATGGAAGTATAAAAAATGGAGCCCCATAAAAGGTACGTCACAAACATATAAACCGTTTTTACCGTCATGCTTGCGCCCGCCATGACGTCCAGGTACATCAGAAAACTCGAAACCGCTACCGGAATGCACATACGTATGATCCAAACCCGAAACCTGCCTTTGGGGTTTTCCGGGGAAGAATCTGCAAGCCGCCCCATTCCCACATCGGTAAATGCGTCCACGCACCTTGCTACAAGAAACAATACGCCCACCATTGCCGGATCAATTCCAAGCACCTTTGTATAAAATATCATCAGATACGTACTTGCAAAAATAAATGTGAAATCATTTCCGAAGTCTCCAAACATATACCCGATTTTATCCTTAAAACCAAACGGGTTCCTTTTTAAATTTTCCATCCTTGCTGCCTCCAACTGTAAGTATGGCATTAGGATTTCCAATCCTTTTCAAAATATGTAACCGTTTCTAAAAAATACAGCGCCGACAGAAAGCCGTTCTGTTAGCGCTGTGCATTTAGATATGCTGATGCAGGTATTTTTCCCTTGTCGCCATTCCTCCGCGGATATGGCGTTCTGATTTGTTGACTTCCAATACTTTTCTGGCGCAGTTTGCAAGGCCGGGATTGATTTGCGGGAGACGCTCCGTTACGTCTTTATGTACCGTGCTCTTGCTAATGCCAAACTGCCTGGCCGTCTGACGCACGGTTGCGTTGTTGTCAATAATATATTTTGCTATTTCCATAGCTCTTTCCTCAATATAGCTTTTCAAAGAAATTCCCCTGCGATACTTGTTTTTACATTGTATGCAGGGGGATTTTTGTTTATGCTATGATACGGAACGAAAGGGCGGCAAATCCTCTTGCCGAAAATCTGCCGCCCTTTATGATACCATTATTCACTGCCTAAAATTTCTTGTTTATGGTTTTTTTCTTATATCCTGATTTTTGGATTGTTATTTTAACTTTTCCTTTGATCTTCTTCTTAAACTTAATCTTCACCGCGCCTTTTTTATTAGCCACAGCTTTTTTAGAGGAAGAGCCTAACATGCTTTTATTTGCTTTTACCGTAACCTTCGCTTTTGGAATCGTGGTAATTTTTAATGTCTTTCCGCTGGCGGTCGCCTGCGCCGTTTCCACTTTAACCGTATAAGCAGTCCGCACATTTCCCGCTGTTGCCGTAATCGTAACCGTACCCTCTTTCAATCCGGTTACCTTACCCGTATTTGTTACTTTTGCCACTTTCGGGTTTGAACTGGCATATACCGGCACGACGTTTGTCGCGCCCGATACAGTCGCTTTTTGTGTAAAAGACTGCCCGATTACAACTTTTTTCAAAGCTTTTGCAAATGAAAGCGATACCTGGACGGAAGGCGTGGAGCCTCCTCCTTTTACGGCAACCGTTACCTGATACGAAGCCGAAACATTTTTAATTTTGGCAGTTATCGTAACCTGGCCGGCCGAAATACCCGTAACCGTACCGTCCGTGGCAACGGATGCGATAGCCGGATTGGAGCTGGTGTAAACCGGAATCAAATCCGGGCGCAAATTGCCTGATGTATCCCTAATGGAAGGAATCTGCCTTACCGTTTCACCAGGCAGAATCGTATAACTGCTTCTGGAAAAGGTAATCGACCTTGGCGAATCGGAAACGACAATATTTACCCTGCCCTGCAGGCCGCTGGTTGCAGTCGCAATGACCGTTACGCTTCCCGCTTTTTTTGCCTCCATTTCCCCAATGGCGTTAATAGCCAAAATCTGGGTGTTGGAACTCTGCCATACGACAGCGTCCGTTGTATTTGACGGTGAAAGGATGCAGTTTAACCTTTTTATATCTCCTACTTCCATATACACTGTCGGTTCCGGAAAGCTGACCGACGTACTGAAAACCGCTTCTAACGGTTCTGCCGTCAGACCATTATTCTGCGCATATTGTTCGGCTGCAGAACCGGGATAGCATTTAATCACAGTAGACTGATCGCATACGCTGCGCCCAATGGTAACCACGCTGTTCGGAATAGTCAGGCTCTCTAACGCCGCGCAGTTTGCAAACGCAAAGTTACCAATGTCCGTCACACTATTCGGAATATCAACGCTGCCAAGAGAATCGCAGTACCGAAAAGCGCTGTCTGAAATACCAATCAGTCCATAAGACAAATCCAATGTATTTAAGGACTGGCATTTGTAAAATGACTGGTATCCTATCGCTCTTACATTCGAAGGAAGAACAACACGTTCAAGCGCCGTACATTCCAAAAAAGCATAATTATCTATATATATCGCCGCATCTCCTTCCTGCACTACCGCTTCTCTCAAAGATGTGCAGCCATTGAACAAATAGCTCTCTAACGCAATGTTTGCCCCAATGGTAACACGTTCGAGTTTCTGGCATTCCTGAAATGCCCTGTCATAAAGCGTTATATTTGCAGGAACTGCGACACTCACAAGACCGCTGCCGCGGAAGCAGCTGGTTCCCAGGCTTGTAATGGAAGCCGGCAGCCTGCATTCCGCCAGGCTGACACAGTCCCGGAAGGACTGGTATCCAATGCTTTTCAATGCGCTTCCAAAAGAAACTGACGTAAGGGAACTGCAGTTTTGAAACGCCTCCGAATCAATCGACGTAACCGACGCCATTCCGTTTACATTCCTTAAGTTCACACAGTTCCTGAAAGCGCCGTTTCCAACGGTCAGAACCGAATCGGGAATGGTGACAGAAAGCAAAAACTCATTTCCTTCAAATGCCCGTCTACCAACCGTCGTTACCAAAAGACCGTTGATTGAACCAGGTATGGTTACCTCCGTTTCCGCACCCGTATATTTTGTAATTGTTATCTGATTGCGGTATACCGTATACTGCCAAAAATTGTATACCGAATCCCCTTTTTGCAAAACGGCAGTCTCCTCATTCTGCAGTTCTGCTGCTTTTACCAGTTTTGGATTATAAAACCCGGCTGCAATAAACAGAACGAAAGCTGCCAGCAGGCCCATCTTCATTGTGTACCTTTTATTCATACCTATTCTTCTCCTTTTTCCAACATAATTAAGCAGGATTCCATTTTACTTTTTCGGTGTTTTGGCAGCGCTGTAGGAACCATACAAATTTTTGCCGTTTGCCCCGTTTAAGTACGCCCTGATCTTGTAATAGTATTTTTTGCCGGCCGGATATGAAAGCGTGCATTTCTTTGTCCCGCCTTTTCTAATGGTCTTCACCAGTTTGTATTTCCCGTTCTTTTTATTGCTGCGGTAAATCTGGTATCCTTTTGCTTTGGTCACTTTCTTCCAGGAAAGCGTTACTTTGGACGTCCCTTTTAATTTTGCGGCCATCCCTTTTACTTTATCGGGAGCTACTGTTGCGTTTACCACCGCGCTTTCTTCCCCGTAAACCCGGCTGCCGTCCGCCGCCACTTTATATGCGCAGATTTTAAATTTATGTGTGGAAGCATATGGGAACAACTTGGAAAACGCGACTACCCCGCCGTCCGAAATCGTTTTGATCTCTTTATACTGCTTTGTTTTGCTGTCATATTCGTAAATCACATAACCATCCGCGCCGTCTACTTTTGTCCAGGTAAAACGGACTGCTTTATCCCCGTTTTTTACCGCAGCCTTAAATAGTGGTTTGGTAAGGGTAAACTCCTCCGGCGCAGGCTGTCTATCCGGATCCTTTATCGGCTCTTGCGTTTCGGTTGGGGGTATTTCCGTATCGGGAGGCGGCGCTTCCGTATCAGGCGGAGGTATTACTATTTCTTTTTTAAGTACTACCGATTTTGTATCTGTAAATGACAATGCTTCCTCAGACACGCTTCCTGCGTCTGCATACCGTACCTTTGGCTTTCCCGCGTTATCCTCTTCGCCTGCAAATGACACTTCAATTTCATAGGCTTCACTCTCCGGCTGAACCGACAGCGTTCCCAGGTTTACCGTCCCGTTTTCATCCAGGATTTCCTGATCCCGCTTGCCGGAAAGAATCAAATCCACCAAATAGCCATCTTGTTCTTTGCTGACAGAAGCGTCTTTTACCATACTCTTTATGGCGCTGTCAAATGCAAAGTCCGGCTCGCCCATACTCCCGCTGCGTAGCGATACGAAAAGCTTTACGCGAAGTGAGGTAACTGCCTGTGATTTTTCCTCCGGAAGGCTTAACGACACGGCCACATCATTCTTTTCCACCGTAAGGCTGCCGCTGGCATTCTCTGCGGCTGTAACCGTTGCCGGTACAGCCATAAAAATCAGAAATGCCGTTAAAATATATCTCATCCAGTTTTTCATTGATACCTCCATTATTCCGGTATTTTTCCGGTCAGTGTAATTTCCTTTAAATCCGCCATACTTGACGGAACCGGAATCACCTTTGAATCGCTGACAATACGTTCCCCTTCTAATGTCAGGGCATTATCTACGCGGTACAGCTCCGCGCGCACACCGCCGCTTAACTCCTCAAGGGTAGTTTCGTCCCACTGTCCCGGCTCTACATAATATACCCAGGCCCCGTCAGACATCTCTCCTAAATTCCCGTTCTCGGGGTATTCGGCAAAAATCAGGTGATATGCATTGACTTCCCCGTCCTTCGCTCCTACGACATTGCCTTCTGTATCATACAAAATTACAACATTATAAGCAGGATTTCCTTTATACGTTCCGGTAAAAATCAATGAACCTGCCGGTATTACATCCGCGTCCTTATTGCCGTACTTGTAATCTTCGCTCAAAATTCCGATTACCTGCTGACCGTTTTCTGTCATAAACTCAATATTGTCTCCCGACGGGCCGCAAAGTTCGATTTCCTGAATGGAAATATTCCCTTTCTGTCCGATCGTAAGCCGGACGTAACGCGCGTCATACGTACCGATCCAGTTTTCCCGTATCGTACCGTCCTCTGCCAGAGAATCAAACCAGAGCGTTTCTTCTTTGGTTCCAGTCAATCCGGCATAATTTTCTTTGACCATTGTCCAGTTTGTGCCGTCTGCGCTGACCTCCACATTTACTTTGGCCAGTGCGCTTCCCTGGTACTTAAGAGCGGTAACCTGCTCTGCCTTATGCATATCCACCGTAATCGTAGCGGTTCCGCTGCTTGTGCCGTTATAGGTTCCGGCTCCCGTCCTGTCATTGTCTATGATACGGTCAATGCTGTGTACTTTTTTATCTCCGGCTGTCGTACCGTTATCCGGATCTTCTTCGTCCGGGACAATCACAACGTCGTCCTTTGACGTCATCGTCGTTTCCACGGTCCATGCTGATTTATCCAAAATACCGTCTGTCTGAATCTTCACGGAACCGGCCGTCTTGGCATTGGAATAATTCAAATATTTGTCAACGGCGCGCACTTCATATTCCATAACCCTGTTGTTAATGGAGGCGACCGTATCCACATATGTGGCCGAACCGTCCGCCTGCGCCGTAACAAAACCGATTACCTGTGTCTGTTTCATACCATCCGAAATCATGCTGCGGCTGATCTCGTAGCCCAAAATCAATTCTGCCGGCCGGTTCGTGCTTGCATGAATCGTCACACGGTTGGATTCATTCGACATTGTAGCAGTGGTTATTACGTCTTTTTGTTTTATGCCAGCCGTTTCTTCTTCTGCAAGATGGCTGATGCGGTAATTCCTTGCATCCTCATTGACATAATATAACGCTTTTGTTTCCGGCTCTCCATACAGCGCCGCATAGGCTATGGTAGCTTCGTCCGGCGTCATGCCCCAGCGTTCAAAGAACGGAAGGATATTTTTATTTGCCGCCGCGCAGGCAAGGCGCATCAGATTCTGATCCGAACCGCCGTTTAGCGTAAGCCCGGCCTTGGGCGCTTTTGCCGGATTCCTAGAATAGGTATCCATCCGGGCAAAGAACAGGTTGTTCAGCTGATCCTCATAATTATCATAAATATGCCTGTCATCCGCCTGGTTATCGTACGCCAGATGAAGCTGCCAGTATAACGCAAGCTGCGTAAATACGTTGGAAGCGCGTCCCGTTGTACCCGAAGTCACCTTCTTGTATACATTTTCATAGGTATAACGCGTTTTTCCAGTCAAAAGCTGTGCAAAATAGTTGTTCGTCACTTCCGCAACCGCATAGCTGCCCTGGTTGATGTTGTGCCCGATTTCGTGGGCGATGCCCCAGCCAAGGCCGCTCCAGTCATTCGGCGCGCTTGCAAGCGGCGTGGAACCCCATTCAATTCCGATATGGTTGCCTGACGCATACATAAAAGCGCCTGAAAACATCCTCATATAACGGATATTCAAGTGCTGCGCCGGCAGGGCATTATTTCCGTTCACCGTCCCGGCCGTATCGCTTAAGCCCTTGTGCTGGTAAAACAGCGTCATGGTTTTTTCCATGGCCTTTAACGCATTGTCTAACTTGGTAACTTTGTCTGCGGCGTTCGCAATTCCTGCCCAAACCTGTGTGGCCGGGACGGAATACATCATTTCCCGCATCATAATATCCGTTGCGTTTAAAATACAGTTTTGCGGATCATACGCATAATCCACATTTGGCGTGCCTACATGCCGCTCTTCGTGCTCCGACTCGATCGAGGCCACGTGCGCTTCTAACTGCTCAACATATGTACGGATAGCGTCGGTACGTTCCGTTCCCGTCTTGCCGTACACGTCAAGTACCGGGATTTCGCTTCCGCCCGCCACACGGATCACATATTCGTCATTTGCATTGTTTCCGGTATAAGCTATATAATACTGCCCGCCCCGTTCCTGATTCATGGAAGTTATGCTTGGAGCCGTAAATGAGTTTCTTCCAATCCGAAGATTCGCTCCCTGCGGGGCGACGCCGGCAGCTTCCGCATGCTGCTGCGTCCCGATAAGCCGCAGCCCGTTTGCCAGTTCACCAATCTTTTTCGTGTTATGCCATACGTAAATTACATAACTCTCGCCTTCGTGAATAGCTCTTCCCAACGGCTGCCACGCATTCAGTCCGCTAAACCCAAGATGCCCGTCTTTGGAAGCGGTAATCTGGTTATGCACCTTATATGACGGAGACGGATTATCCGATAAAATATTGCGTGCCAAATCCAGTTCCAGCTTCAATTCAGCATACAGCGGATGCTTCTCACTGCTTACTTCATCGACTGCTTCCAGACGCTTCTCCAGGACTTTTATAGTGGTAGTCCGTACATCCGGCCTCAATGTGGTATGCATTTCATCCACAAACAGGCCCATAATATCTTCCTCTAACGAATCGTATTTATGGAAATGGATCTCACCGACTTTCATTTTAAAATTTCCATATCCTCTTCCAAGGCTTATCTGAACCTTATTCGCCGTAATGGCTTCGTCCAGCCAGATAATATAATACGTATTCCTATGTTCATCCTGTTTGGAAAGCAGGCTTGCCCCTACATTCCGCTTCTTTGTAGCGTTCTGGGAATCCCAGTAATCCACCCTTGCATATTGGAATGCCCCTTCCGGATTTGCCGCCGTAAAGGTTATGTACTTCATTTTATAATCATTATCCAGCGTAACGGTCATTCCCCTGTCGCTTGCAGGATACGCCACGCCGTCGTCCCAGTCTGTTACCGTCCAGTAAGATGTATAATCGTCATCAACAATCCCCAGGGCGCTTTTTCCCGCCACGCCCTCGTCCAGCTTGCTGTCTACCATTTTAGCGCCGTTATGCCCTCCATACACAGCCGTTACAATATGATTTGTAAGCTTGCCGACGCCGTTGGAAGTATTTAAAAGGTTATACTGGGGCAGCTTCGGACGCGCCGTACTGGTCGTCATTGCCACATGCTCAAGCGACGGGACGCTCCAGCCCAGTTCGTTCCAGCCAATTACATAAACCGTATATTCCGTTTCATCTTCAAGGCCGTCAATCATATAGCTTGTGCCTTTGAGTTTCCCGGCTCCGGACTGCTGCTGCGTAAAGCCTTCTACAACCGGCACAAACTGTGCGCCCGTTTCGCCTGATTTTTTATAGTAAACCATATAGCCGTCAGAATCATCCATATCCTTCCAGGAGACCGTTACTGCACGGTAACCGCCGGAAGCTTTTACATTATCCGGTTTGTCGGGACGCTTTGTCGGCTTTAACTCTACGGTTTTTGGATCCGACCATGGGCTGCTCCAGTCCCCGTTTACAGAACGGACCATAACCGTGTATGTGGAAAAATTCTTTAATTTGCCGTCATTGATGCTGCCAATGATATGCTGTGCGCCGGATACGCGGACAATCTGCGTTGCATTTCCCGCCTGATCCTTCACAGGCCCGGATACATAGACCTCATACCCGGTTACGTTTGTCTGCGGACTCCAGGAAGCCGTAATCTGTTTGTCTCCCGCCGTCAGCGGATTTAAAACAGGAATATCCAGCTGCGGAGGAGCAATAAAATCTTCCATATTATTGACAAACTCAACCTTGGCTATATTAACCAATGGCTCCGTCTTTTTGGTTCCGGTAATACGGATTGTCACGCGCTTAACCGCAATCTGCGAACCGAAATTCAAAACCATTGAGCCGTCTTCATTGACTTTTACGCTTGGCTTTTGCACATCACGTGTTTTTTTGGCCGCTTTCCTGCCACCTTCAGCGGCGTAGCCTGCCGGCTGTGCCTGTTCGGAAAGATCAATAGACAGCGTTTCCTCCCCGCCGTCTTTTACATAGGTTACTACCGCTTCGCCCTGTGCAATATCGTTTGAGACATTGCCTTTATCATCTATCACCGGAGCGCTGATCGTCATGCCTGCAAGCGTTGGGATGCGGGCAGGATCCGCGTCCTCTTCCGCCAGTGTAAACTGCACTGCCACAGGATTTTCTTCGGTAATTTCCTCTTCTGCGTCTTCCGGCTGCAGAGTCAGGGCTCCTTCCTTGATGTCTCCTTGGATCATCGTCCCGTCAAGCGCCTCGGGAGCCTGCGTAACCCTGAGTTTTTTGTCAATTTCCGATTCCTGTGATTCGTCTATCCCCAAAACGGCCTGCTGCAAATCGACTAAATCCGTCTTGCCGTCGCTGTTGATATCGGATTCGCCTGATGCCGAATTTTTACGGATATCTTCCACAAGCTTATCGGTATCCGCCTGATCCAGACGTCCGTCCCCGGTTACATCGCCGGGACGAAGCCATCCTGCCGCCCCGCCTGATTCGGATTTTGCGGCGCAGACCAAAATCCGGTTCGTCCAGTCTGGTTCCAGTTGGATAGACTGCGTGTAATCGGCGAATTTCTTCGCCTTAACCTGCACCGTGTAATTCCCTGCCAAAAGCGTAAACCTGGCTGTTTGTACATCCGAACCGCCTTCTCCAAAATCCAGCTTTTCTTCCTGCGTCGCCTGTTCGCCCGCGCTTCCGCTGACCAAAACCGTCACCTCGCCGTCAAGCGGAAACGACGCCAGATCCTGTACCTGTACCTCCAGGACACCGTCCCCTTCCTCGGCAGTATCCGATGCATCCGTTTGTACTCGCGCAGAGACATCCGCTGCCATCGCCTCAGCCCCATAGGCTTCAACGGCAGTCCACGTCTGCATTGTCAAACAGCCTGCAAGCAACAATGCCATCCATTTTTTCATGTTCACTATTCCTTTCTTAAAAAATTTAAGCGCTACTACCAATCTCATGAAAAATATCGACAAAATCCATCGGTAAATTAACGGCTTACGCAGTCAAAAAAGGGGAATATAATCCATCGAAATTTATGAGATTTTTACATATGGCGCAGCGCCTTCCACAAAAAAAGAGGACACCTACGTGTGTCCCCTGAATGCCCGCGACCGGAATCGAACCGGTACTGTATTGCTACAACAGGATTTTAAGTCCTGCGCGTCTGCCAGTTCCGCCACGCGGGCATTTACATAAACCTAATAAATGGGCAGAGGTGGATTCGAACCACCGAAGCAATTTGCAGCAGATTTACAGTCTGTCCCCTTTGGCCACTCGGGAATCTGCCCATTCCATCAGACATATCAAATGCCTTAACAAATATGAATTATATCATATAAATACAAAAAATACAACATTTTTTTAAATTTTTATTATGGTAATTATGACAGAAAGCGCCCCCGGAACCCACTTATTCCTGGGGGCCCAATCGGAAGAGAAATCACTTCGTAATGGTAATTTTTGTTTTTCCTTTTTTCATTCTCTTCACAACGCCGCTGCTTCTGCATGCTTTTTACCTGTTTTATATCCTTTTCAAAATAACGGCGGTATGTCCCTGCATAGTAATCGCCGCTATTCCCCGGTTTACCGCGTACTCTTCCGGCATCAGGGAATACCCTTTGCCGGTCGTCATAATCAGGCAGCGAAGTCCCGCTGTCAGAGGGATTCCGGCAGCCGTAACCGAAAGTTCCATCTTCCGTTCCCCGTCGTCACTGTTTACGATGATAACAAACTGCTGTTCCCTGGTAAACCGGGCATAACACAAAAGCTTCTCCTCGCCTTTTAAAAACTGGAACGATCCGGTACGGAATGCCTGATACTCCTTATGTATCCGGATCAACTCCCGGTGCAGGTCAATTAATTCCCGGTTTTCATGTCCCCATGGATACGTCCGCCTGTTATCCGGATCGGTAAAACCGCAAAGCCCCGCCTCGTCTCCGTAATACAGAGCCGGCGCCCCCGGCCATGTCATCTGCACCAGGACGGCCTGGCGCATTACGCTGTAATCCACACCTTCACTTGCCGCAGCCGCCCCCAAACATTCCACCCTGCCCGCTTTGTGGTTTGTGCGCGTTAAAAACCGGGAATGATCGTGGTTTGAAAGCTGGTTCATGGAGCAAAGCAGCGATGGCGTAAGAAAACTTGTCATATAATGACGCATTGCCCCCTCAAAATACTCGATTTTTCCGATGCGCTCCGGGAAAAATTCATCACTGTGCTTTTCCATACCTGTCAGAAAAAAAGTAAGGGGCTCCATAAACGCCGTATAGTTCATGATCGTATCCCACTGATCGCCTGCCAGCCACTCTTTTGGATCCCCGTAATGCTCCGCCAGGATAACGGCATTCGGATTAGCCTGCTTGACCGCCTTACGGAAATTACGCCAGAACCGGTGGTTAAACTCTCTTGTATGCCCCAAATCCTCCGCTACATCCAGTCTCCAGCCGTCGCAGCAATAAGGTTCCGATACCCATTTACGCGCAATACGCAAAATATCGGCGCACAGGCGGTCTGACTTTTCGTAATTCAGCTTCGGAAGCGTCTCATGCCCCCACCAGCCCTCATACTCTTTATTTGTTTCCCAGGACGCGTCCTCCTCCTTGAATTTAAAATAACTGCGATAGGGGCTTTCCCGCTTCAGGTACGCGCCGGGCGCAAACCCTTTGCGGCCTTCATAAATCCCTTCCCGATCCATCCAGCAGTTAAACGAGCCACAATGGTTGAATACGCCGTCTAAAATTACTTTCATGCCCCGTTTGTGCGCTTCTTTTACAAATTCCGCAAAAAACGCATTGCTAGCCTCCAGGTTCGCCTGGCTCGTAACGCGGGTGCGGTACCGCGTTGCATTGCGGTTATCCTGATCGCCTTCTGCCAGAAGCTCTCCTTCGTCCTCTATAATTTTGGCAAAGTGCGGGTCTATATGGTCGTAATCCTGAATATCGTATTTGTGGTTGGAGGGCGAAACAAACAGAGGATTAAAATAAATCACTTCCACGCCAAGATCCGAAAGATAATCCAGCTTTTCCCATACGCCTGCAATATCCCCTCCGTAAAATTCCCCTACGCTGAAATTTTCCGGGCATTTCCCCCACTGATCGTCCGGCACTCTCGTACTCTGCGTCCGGATATAAAAATATTCTCCGTCCAGCACATCGTTGGAAGAATCCCCATTACAAAACCTATCTACCATAATCTGGTAAATAACCGCCCCCTTTGCCCAATCCGGCGTTGAAAATCCCGGCACTATCCTGAAAAAATAAGGCTCCCTCAACTCCCTGGCCACTCCATAACGATCATAGTAACACTGCGCCTGCCCGCTGGAAATTTCAAAATAATAGGAAAACGGCTCTGTGCCAAGCTGTATGTCAACCGAATAATAATCAAACGCATCGTCACTGTCCGAAAACTGCATCGGATAACTTGTTTTGTCCGTGCACAGCCAAATCATATCCACATTGTACTTTGCGGTCCGGAACCGAATGGTAACTATTTCATTCTCACCCGGTTCCGGAGGAATCCGGTAATCTTTTGTCCCGTCCGAAAATAACGCCTCTTTGCGCAAAACCGGCCTCATCTGCATAATATATTGGTGTATTTTATTTAGGTCGTACATAGTTTTACGTTTCATATCGTCTCTTCCTCTTTCCTGAATATTTTAAAACATATTATTTTGGGAAAAAAAAAGACAGCCAATATGCTGTCTTTTTTAGGAGAAGGTATTTTTACTATGGGGTGTAGCAAAAACTTTATATAATGTATTGGGGGTTTTACGAGTATTATAATAGCACCGCAAAGCGAATAAGTGTGCACAAACTTCACAAAATTTCACAAGTTTTTTTGTGAAATATGCACAAATTCACTTCTGTCTGCTACTGAAAAAGCGCTTCAAACTCTTCCCTGCTGATCTTCTCTTTTTCTAATAAAAGTCCTGCACATCGATTTAAAACATCTTCATATTCATTTATAATTTTTCTGGCTTTGGCATAACATTCGTCTATTATGCGTTTTACCTCCTCGTCAATCCTGGTGGCTACGCTTTCTCCGTATCCTCTGGCATGAGCCAAATCCCTGCCGATAAATACCTGATCGTCCTCGTTGGCATAGTTGATAAGGCCGACATTCTCCGACATGCCGTACTTTGTCACCATCGCTTTAGCAAGCTGGGTCGCCTGTTTGATATCCTGCGAAGCGCCTGTTGTAATATCGTCGAATATCATTTCTTCCGCCACGCGCCCGCCCAGATCCACAACGATCTCCTGCAGCATGCGCCCTTTTGTATTAAACATTTCATCCCGTTCCGGAAGCGGCATCGTATAACCTGCAGCCCCGCCGCCCGTGGGGATAATCGACACCGAATAAACAGGGCCGACATCCGGCAGGACGTGGAATAAAATGGCGTGCCCCGCTTCGTGGAAGGCCGTAATCCGTTTCTCTTTGTCGCTGATAATACGGCTCTTTTTCTCCGCGCCGATACCTACTTTGACAAAGGATTTACGTATATCGTTCTGAACAATATACGCGCGGTCTTCCTTGGCTGCGTTGATTGCAGCCTCATTGAGCAGGTTTTCCAGATCCGCGCCCGTAAAGCCTGCCGTCGTCTGGGCAACCTGTTTTAAATCCACATCATCGCCCAACGGCTTGTTTTTCGCGTGGACGTGTAATATCTGCTCCCTGCCGCCGATATCCGGCCTGCCTACGTGAATCTTACGGTCAAACCTGCCCGGACGCAAAATCGCCGGATCCAGAATATCTACGCGGTTCGTCGCCGCCATTACAATAATTCCCTCGTTGGTGCCAAACCCGTCCATTTCTACAAGCATCTGGTTTAACGTCTGTTCGCGCTCGTCATGGCCGCCGCCCATCCCGGTGCCCCTGCGCCGCGCCACGGCGTCAATTTCGTCTATAAACACAATACACGGAGCGTTGCGTTTCGCGTCGTCAAACAAATCGCGGACGCGGGACGCCCCCACGCCGACGAACATTTCCACAAAATCAGAACCGGAAATACTAAAAAACGGCACGCCGGCCTCCCCTGCCACAGCCTTTGCAAGCAGCGTCTTACCGGTTCCGGGAGGGCCTACCAGCAGGATGCCCTTTGGGATCCTTGCGCCCAATCGGCTGTATTTTCTCGGCGACTTTAAAAAGTCAACCAGTTCTTCCAGTTCTTCTTTTTCTTCCCGAAGCCCCGCCACTTTTTCAAAATTCATTTTATTGTCGTTGGTGGAAAGCCTCGCACGGCTTCTGCCGAAATTGAGCATCCTGGTTCCTCCTGCGCCGCCCCCGCCGTTTGCCCCTGCCGCCTGGTTGGACATAATAATAAACAAAATAAACATTGCCGTCAGCACAATCAGAAGCGGCAGCAGATTCATAAGCCAGCTTTCGGGCGGCACGTCTTCCAGATAATAGTTGTGAAAGCCTTTTTTATCGAGCATATCCTGTATATCGTTGACGTCCGATACATACAGTTCCTTTACGACGCTGTTGTGCAGACGGATATTTAAAATACCGGTCGGAATCTCCCTGTTTTGTTCTATCTCTATATAAACTATCTCGCCCGCATTCAATGCGTTCTGGAAATCAGTAAGAGTGTATGGGTTATCCACTATTTTCCTTGTATCCAGCGCCATCCAGACAATAATTACAATGCCTACAAGCGCCGCATAAAAACTAAAATTCCTAAGTTCTTTTCTGTCCAACTGGAATCCTCCTTTAGTCTAATTCAACTACGCCGATATACGGCAGATTACGGTATTTCTGCGCATAGTCCAACCCGTAACCCACTACAAATTCATCCGGTATATCAAAGCATGTATAATCCACATGTATTTCCTTTACACGCCGCTCCGGTTTATCCAACAGCGTGCATAGCCTTAAGCTTTTGGGCCCCTGGTTGTTCAGATATTCCAACAGATAACTTAACGTCCTGCCAGAATCAATAATATCCTCCACTACCAGCACGTCCTTGCCCTGGATACTCAAATCCAGATCCTTGACAATTTTTACCACTCCGCTGGATTTGGTATCCGCCCCGTAACTCGAAACGGACATAAAATCCATGGAAACCGGAACCGTCACTCTTTTGGAAAGTTCACATGTAAAGAATACGCCTCCCTTTAACACGCAGATCATATGGATCTCCTTCCCTTCATAATCCCGGCTGATCTGCGCCGCAATTTCCGCAATCCTTCGATCCACTTCTTCTTCCGATAACAACACACGGACTGTTTCACTCATGATTCTTCCTCCATAAACTGTACTTCCAACACTCTTTTCGTATCCCCTGTAATTTTATAATAAGCGCTGATCCGGTAACCAATCGCCCATAATATATGGGAACCTTCCGCCAAAAGCGGTATCCGGGCCCGCATATGCTTCGGAACCTTTTCATTGATCCAGTAATCTTTCAGCTTTTGCCTGCGTCCCTGCGAATCCAATATAAAATAATCGCCCGGTTCTCTGTTTCTAATGTAAAGCCTATTTTTTATCTTATCATAATCAAACCATTTCGTATACAGATTTTTGGGAATTTTTACATCTTTTTGCGTAATTTCGATAATCCTTCCAATAACCGTCCCCCCGAAAACCGCCGTCGGGGTTTGCGATACGCCAAACGGTATCCGGGCCGGAACCGTTCCGTCATCACCCGCCCCGCCCTTTGAAAAAAGCAGCATACCATAACTGTTTTCCGCCAAAACGCCGTACGGCAGGGAAATTCTTTTGCCCGTCGGGCCATGCGCAAGCAAAAACAGCGCTTCCAAATGCTCCCTGGAAATATCTTTCCTGCTTCCGGCCGCTTTTGCTGCCAGTTCCAAAAGCGCGCGCTTTTGTAAAAAGGGCGGATATGGCGCAAGCTCCTGTGCCCGAAAGCAGATACTCCCGTCGCCGGGCAGTTCCATACCGGCCTGTAAAATCTTATCCGTTTCCTGCTGCAAATATGCGCAAATTTCCTGTACGTCTTCGGAAAGACTGCCCATATGTACGACGCAGTTTTGATTCACCCGGCTCAGCTGCGGCATCACGCGGTTTCGTATCCGGTTGCGGCTGTAATGCACGTCGGTATTGGTAGAATCGATCCGGTAGCCCTGCCCGGCTTCTTTTAAAAACTGTTCTATTTCATATCTCGTCACACATAAGAGCGGGCGGATCAAAGCGCCCCTGACAGGGCGGATCCCGGCCAGGCCGTCTATCCCGCTTCCCCTGCAAAGATGAAACAGCAGCGTTTCCGCATTGTCATCCCCATGATGCGCTACCGCCGTCTTTACCTGTTTTCCTCCCAGGCGTATCCTTTCCTCTTCAAACGCCTGATAGCGCAGGTTCCTGCCGGCTTCTTCCAGGGAAATCCTCTGTTTTTCGGCTGTTTCCGGCGTCGGGACGCGTTTCACGGAATACGGGATATCGTACCGTTTTGCAAGTTCTTGTGCAAAACGCATGTCCGAAAGGCTCTCTTCCCCGCGGATCCCATGCTCGATATGTATTGCCGATATTGTAAAATCCATCTCATACCGCAGCCTCTCCAAAACCAGGAGCAAACAGACCGAATCCGCTCCCCCGGACAGCGCCACGCTGATATGATCTCCCTTTTGCACCATATCAAAGCGCTTCATAAAAGCCGCAATTTTTTTTATCATACTGCCTCCCACCAGGCCGAAACGGGCCTGATTTTGTATTAACTTTCCCAGACGGCGGCCGCAAGAACCGTCATATCGTCCCTGATCTGGCCGCCCGTACAGACCATAACCTGATCCAGAAGCTGTTTGGCCAGAAGGCCGGGATGATTGGTCTTAATCCCTGCAATCATATCTTCCAGCGTTTCTTCCGGCCTGTCCGTATGCAGATATTCTAACACACCATCTGTGATCATGACAAGGAAATCTCCGTCAGAAAGCTGTTTGGTAGCCTGTTCTATTTCTATTTCATAGCTGACTCCTACCGGCAGCGAAGTAGACAGCAGGCATTCCACCCCGCCGTCCTTATGGCGGATAAACGTTGCGGATGCGCCTATTTTATAAAATTCGGTTTCCCCGGTATACAGGTTTACGGAAGCGATATCCACAGTGGAATACTGCTCGTCGTCCCCGTGAATTACCATAGCGGAATTTAACATTTTAATCGCCGTCTCTTTTGTAAAGCCCGCTTCAATAAACCGCTCCAGCAAATCCAGCACCAGTTCGCTCTCCTTACAGGCGCGCGCGCCAAATCCCATGCCGTCGGACAGGCAGAGCACCAGCTCCCCGTCCTCTTTTTCCAAAAAAGAAAAGTTGTCCCCGGAAATTGTCGCGCCGTCCTTTGTGAGCCTTGCCACCCCATGCACGGCCTGGAACGAGGGCTTTTCTTCATAAATAATCTCCGACGTATCCTTCCCGACAAACGTCCTGGCGTCTTTGTGCGGCATCATAGGAAGCCCGACGGCTCCCACCACCGCTTTGGTCAGATCTTTGACCGCCACACAGTTTCCCCATCTTGACCGGACTTTTAACACAGCCTGGATATGGCCGTCGTTTTTGCGGTACAGATGCGCTTCCTGCGCCACAATCCCGCATTCTTTGGCACGGTAACGGATTTCGGCCAGCAGGCGTTTTTCCTCTGCGTCCAAAAGCTTTGCTTCATTGGCGCAGTCCTGCATAATAAACGCCATTGCGTCCAGCTGCTGCGCTATCACCTCACGGTTTTCCAGCAGTCGGTTATACCATGCCTTATTCAGGCGTACCTGTTCAAATACCGCTATCGCCTCCTGTTCCACATGTCCCGCATAGCAGCAGTTTGCTTCCAGTTCCCTTTTGGTTTCTTCGTCCGCTTCCCCGCTGTGCAGAAGACTGGCCAAAAGACGGCCGAACACCCCGTACATAGTCTGGTTGGAAGGCGCCCAGCAAATTGCGCAGGTATCGCAGCCGCTGCAGATTCGCCCGGCGACCTCCTGCTGTATCTGCGCAATTTCCTCCTGCCCGATATCCGTCCGCCGTTCCATTGCGAAAAAAGCTTTTGAGAGCCCCTCAAAACTCTTGGCGTAATTTAACAGGCGCTGTCCCTGGTATCCGTCCTGCGCCCCCGCCAAAACGGCGGGTTCTTCCTTTTCTTCCAAAAACAAATGCACGCCTCTTGCACAAAGTATGCCAAACCCAAAAATAAAGACCGCTTCACAAATTGCCGCCGCAAGCGTGACCTGGTTCTTAAAATCAAAAATACCTCCAAAAACAGAAAGCGCAAACGTCCCGCCGGAAGCGGCAACCGCCGCCACGACCGTATAACAGCGTTTGTCCACCCACTCTGACAGGCGCACCGTAACCGCTATAATCAGAAGCGCCATCGCATATTTGGCAATTACAGTAATCGGGATAAACGCTACCATCCCGGCAAACATCCCCGCCGACAAAAGCCATCGGGCGCGTTCGTCTAAATACACGGCCGCAAAATACGCCGGAACCAACGGGTAACATCCCATTACAGAGATCCGGCAGAGCAGCCCTCCTGCAATACCAACCGCCAATTGTTTCCATCCTGTCCTCTTCATACTGTTAAATCCTCCTGGTATTCACATTTTTCCGTCCCCAAACTGTGCGGGCGGATTTTCTAAGAGGCATTATAGAATCCTGCTTTTAAAATGTTTGTCAAACCGTCACGGGCTTTTCAAAAACTTTTCGCCAAAAATGCCCTCGAATTGTAGATTCGAGGGCATTTATCCATTTCAGGATGCTCGTATTATTTTTCTCTGAATATAATCTGATTGTCATAAACCATACCCAGTTTGCTTTTCGCCGTATCTTCCACATATTCCCGGCTTCCGATATAATCTTCATAGTCCGAAAGCTGTTCTTTGCGTCCTTTTTCTTCTTCATACTGTATCTTTAAATCATTCTCCCGCGCAATGTATTCTTTGTCTTTCTGGTACAGGCGCACAATCTGGAATGACATTACCACAAGCAAAATTACTACAATAAAAGCAATACTGCCTTTTCCCGCCTGGTTCTTTTTCCTTTTCTTTGTTCCCATCCGCATCCCTCTTACTTGTCTGTTATTGTTTACTTAAACCTATCTTAACCGCTTTTTTTATTTTTTTCAATTCTTTTTTGAAAAAACCAAACATTTTTTTACCCGGTTTTTCCACTACGCCGAATATTTTTCCGAAAATCTTCTGCCATATCCGCAAAATCTTTACAAAAATACGGACTACCCAGGGACTGATATACGTATTCTCCACCAGCATCCCAATCGCCACGCCTCCTAAGACAAACCAGCGCAAAAGCCCTTCGTTTTCCCGGTAGAGCATGGCAAAAATCCCAACCGCGCAAAACAGCCAGTATAACATGTCCTCCACGGCCATTAAGATCGTCCCGTGTTTTCTCATATGGCGGAAAATGCGTATCACATCATAAAAAAGCATCAAAGCGGCGCCAAACAGGAACGAAACAAGCAGCAGGCTGCCTTCCCCGGCAATGGATTCACTGATTGCGCCGTTCATTTAAAAAGCCGCCCAAAAAAAGATTCTGCCTGCTTGCCGTAGTCCTTGACCTCCGAATAGGCCAGCGAGTCAATCCTTCCTTCTATGTCAACCTCACCTTTCTCTAAACTCAGACGGTTGACATGGAGATCGTTTCCTTTGATTAAAAGCATTCCCTGTTCCGTTTCCAGTAAAATTTCAGCCACATCAAACGAGAGTACATCCACCACCCCGCTGAAATTGCCGGTTTTACGGTTGCCCAGGAGAACCTTATGCGCTTTACTTCCTGTTTTTTCATCCATCTGTTCCAGCTTACCTCCTGCCTTACAACCTTTCTGCTTCGGAATGGTTGTCTGTTTTTCTTTTTAAACATTATATTAGCAGAAGGCTTCATTTATGCCCAAAAATACGCGTTCCTTAAAGATAACGGAACATTTCTTTCGCTTCTTCCTTGCGTACGGTTTCCGCGACGGACAGTACCTCGGCCCGGACCGATTTCTGCCCGAACGCGATTTCTAAGATATCCCCGGCCTGAACGCCTGCGGAGGCTTTTGCCACTTTGCCGTTTATCATAACCCTGCCCGCGTCACAGGCTTCATTTGCCACGGTACGGCGTTTGATCAGGCGCGATACTTTTAAATATTTATCCAGTCTCATTTGTTTCACTCCTTTCAAAAAACTGTTTTTGCATCTGTGTATATAAAAATACAGAGGGCTAAAAAACGCCCTCTGCCACATTCGCTTTCTTATTTTTGCATTAATTAATCATATCCTTTAAAGCTTTTCCTGCTTTAAACTTCGGAGCCTTAGAAGCCGGAATCTTCATTTCTTCCCCGGTCTGCGGATTCCTGCCGACGCGTTCCGCCCTCTCAGAAACTTCAAACGTCCCAAATCCGACTAACTGAATCTTCTCGCCTTTCTTTAATTCTTCTGCAACTACATCTGTAAAAGCCTTTAATGCCGCTTCAGCGTCTCTTTTCGATAATTCTGTTTTGTCAGCCATAGCTGCAACTAATTCTGCTTTGTTCATTCAAAATTCCTCCTGTGGATGTTCATATTAATAATTCATGTCATAAGGCCTTCTGCAAAATTGCCGCTGCAATCGGCCTACATGATTATTTATACTTGTTTTACCTATATTTGTCAAGAAAAAGTATTGCTTTTTCCTCATTTAGATCAGCTTTTGTACAATATCCAGCATTGTCTGTCCGAGTTCTTTTGCTTTTTCCACAGAATCCGTCAGGGAATCCCCTTTTACGCCAATATAAAATTTTACTTTCGGCTCCGTCCCGGACGGGCGGATGCATACCCATGCGCCGCCTTCGAGTTCATAGTACAATACGTTGGACTTTGGAAGCCCGGTCGGGCTTACTTCCTTTGTCTTAAGGTCTGTCACCGTATCTTGCTGATAATCCCTTACCTTAAGCACCCCGTAATCCCCAATCCGGCCAAGCGGCTCTTTCCGCAGGGTTCCAAGGATATTCTTAATCTTTTCAAGCCCCTCGATTCCTTTTAAGGTAATGGACTCCACATGATCCTGATAATAGCCGTAACGTGCATACATATCAAGCATAGCGTCCCACAGCGTCTTGTCCTGTGTCTTATAAAACGCGGCGGCCTCGCACAAAAACATCGTCGCGGCCACGGCGTCTTTATCCCTTGCATATGTTCCTGGCAGACAGCCGTAGCTTTCTTCCATGCCAAACAGGTAAGCGCCTTTACCGGTCTTTTCAAATTCCAGCATCTTCTGGCCGATAAACTTAAACCCGGTCAGAACTTCTTCCAGTTTGACGCCATAGTACGCTGCGATGGCGTCCGCCATATTCGTAGTTACAATAGAACGGATAAACGCGCCGTCTTCCGGCAGGCTTCCCTTCACGGCTTTTGTCTGGCCGATAATATAATCTCCTATTAAACATCCCGACATATTTCCGGTCAGCATATGGTATTCGCCGGTCTGGCTGTCTTTTACATAAACGCCGAGCCGATCCGCGTCCGGATCGGTTGCAAGCACAAGATCCGCCCCTTCTTTTTTTGCAAGGGCAAGCGCCAATTCATAGGCGGCCGGCGCCTCCGGGTTCGGGTAACCGACGGTCGGGAAATCACCGTCCGGCAGCTCCTGTTCTTTTACTACAAACACATTGGAAAAGCCCAGTTCCTTTAAAATGGTGCGTACCGGAATATTGCCTGTCCCGTGAAGCGGCGTATAAACAATTTTAAGTTCGTCTTTTACCGCGTCGATTGCATCCTGGTGAAGTACCAGCTTTTTGATTTCATCCATATAAGCGCGGTCGATCTCTTCCCCGATGGTAATATATAAACCGTCCTGTTTTGCTTTTGCTTTGTCCATGGTAAGCATTGTGCTGTAATCCGTAACGGCCTTTACCTCCGCCATAATTCCCGTGTCGTGCGGCGGCGTAATCTGCGCCCCGTCCTCCCAGTAAACCTTGTAGCCGTTGTATTCCGCCGGGTTGTGGCTGGCCGTAATGTTGATGCCCGCAATGCAGTTTAACCGGCGCACCGCATAAGATAATTCCGGCGTAGGACGGA
Organism: uncultured Lachnospiraceae bacterium; assembly: GCA_910577065.1. Taxonomy (GTDB): domain Bacteria; phylum Bacillota; class Clostridia; order Lachnospirales; family Lachnospiraceae; genus Roseburia_B. The sequence continues at coordinate 34,060 of CAJTLD010000009.1, forward strand.
GCGATTCAAATACATACGCCTGAATGCCGTTCGCTGCAAGGCAGAGCGCCGCTTCATCTGCAAATTCAGGCGACATATGCCTGGAATCAAAGGCGATAGCCACGCCGCGCGCTTCCCCCTGCACTTTTTTGATGTAATTTGCAAGCCCCTGGGTCGCTTTGCGGACGGTATAAATGTTCATACGGTTCGTCCCTGCGCCAATCACGCCGCGCAGGCCGGCCGTCCCAAATTCCAGTTCCGTGTAAAACCTGTCCTCCATTTCCTTTTCATCATCCGCAATCGCCTTTAATTCCGCCTTGGTTCCTTCGTCGAAATACGGATTTGAAATCCATTCCTGATAGATATCCTTGTAATTCATTGTTTTCCTCCTCTTGTTTTTATTTATTACGGCAGTTTCTGCCGTTATTGATCCCTTAAGTCATCATAACCTGTAGCGCCTGCGGACGGGTTGTCCGTATTATGATTATTGCCGCCGGCGCCGCCGTTATTTCCGCTGTTATTGTTGATAGACGTTAAAAGGTTGTACAGCGTGGTGAGATAATCCTGCTCCGTTTGGCCGTTATTATTGTTATTATTATTGTTATTATTGTTGTTATTATTGCCGTTATTATTCGTATTATTGTTTGTGCCGTTCTGGTTTGCGTTATTCTGGCCTGCGTTTTGGCCGCTGTTATTGTTGTTCGTATCCGCCGTACCGGCGCCCGATGCGTCTGCGTCCGCCTTTTCGTTCTCGGTTTTGCCCTCCGATGCCCCGGACAGGGCGATTTCGATTTCAGCCTCTGCGGAATTGACCACAAGCTTTTCCGTAATCGTGTCATACCCTTCCGCTTCTACGGAAATTGTATGCACGCCGTAGCTTACTTCCACCGGCTTAGAGTAATCCGCCTGTCTGCCGTCGACCCATAAAACCGCGCCTTCTACGCCGACCTTAAACCGAATCCGGCATATTTTAGGGCCTTCCCCTTTTAGTTCGTCTAAATTCAGGGTAACCGTCTGATCCCTTTTAACCTCAACCTCCCTGCTGCCTCCGTAGCCGTCGTTCGCCACGGTAACAAGGTATTTGCCCTCCGGCACTTCCACCTGCATGTTTTTCGTTACTTCTTTAAAAATCTTATCGCCGATGCAGATAAAACTGCCTTCAAACAACTTGGTGTTGGAAAGCGCCAAATAACCGTGGCCAACCGACACCGACAGTGAAATCAGTTTTTTGTCCCGGCCCACGGCGCGCAGCACATCGGCTTCCCCCAGTTCGTCAAATGAAATCCTGCCCTCCCCGGAAAACAATTCCATATCCGCATCGCAGGCATATTTGCTTTTCCCAATGGTAAGCGCGCGGATAGACGGATCATAAGAATAATTCACAATATCCTCATATACCCATACCTCCGGGGAAAGCTGCATGCCCTTAAGCTGCTGCGTCCGTCCGGACACCTCAATCTGCACCACGTCTCCCGGCACAAAATATGTAACCGGCTTGCTTTTGCCGTATTTGTCCAGAAACTTTGTTCCGGTATCATATGCATACTGAAACTGCCTGCCGTTTGATTCCTGTTCAAACGCCGCCGTCTGGTTCTCAGTATCTATCCTGGTTAAGACATATAACTCCGTGCCGTCCCCATCCGGCGAAACGGCGCCATCTTCGTTTGCGCCCTCGGCTTCCTTTGTCTCTTCTGCTTTTACCTCGTCCGTTTTGACGCCGGTCCCCCTGCGGTTTTGGATAATGCCGCTGTCCGGCCTGCCGCACGCGCCTAAAGCAAAGGCTGCAAAAACTGCCCATACTGCCAGTAAAAACTGCCGCTTTTGTAATTTCATGTCCATAATCTCCAATCCATACGAAAGATGGACTTATTATAACATACTCTTCCTAACTTGTGAAACAAAATAACATTTTTAAGAATTGTTTTCTCTGCGGCTCCTGTTCGATGATTTTTTCCAGCTTTTCAATATCCCGGCCGGAAATCCAGGATTTGCGTGAACTGCTGTAATGGTTCGCAATTTTCCAGAACTTTTTCGGGTACGCCAAACGCAGGTAAAGCTGTTCCAGTTCCTGCTGCTTTAACTTGCGGATTTTGTCGTATTCTGTAATCATATCAATACCAAGCCCAGTATTCCAGTTGTATTTTTCCAGAATTTTACGCACAAAATTCGCCAGATCGCGTACCATAATATCATAAACCATCTGCTCGAAATTCAGAAATGTCCATTCCCCCTGCGACAGAATGATATTATGCTGGTTGTAGTCCCCGTGGCAAAGACCCCACATCTGTTCCTCCAACTCCGGGTCCAGGTTATCTAACTGCCGTTTCAGCTGTTCCGCCACTTCAAGCGCCTGCGTCCGGTAGCTCTCATATACCCGCATAAACAGAAGTTCGAACTGATTTTTTTTATTCTTGTTGCGGATATAATTTTTCACTTTATTGAGTTCCCTGTTATGGCGTTCATATTCCAGCAGAAGGCTGCTTTTATCCGCCTTTAAAAAGTCGGGAATTTCGTTTGGGCAGGACTTTGCAAGAACGTGGAACTGCGCCAGTTTTTTTACCGCGGCCAGTATATCGTCCCGGTTTTTTACATCGCATTCCCTGCCCTGATACCAGTTTTTTAAGAGGTAAAGCGTACCGTTTAATTCGTCCTTTGCAGCCGCTTCACCTTCCCTTGTAACAACCACGGTCTCTGACGCAAAACCGTTTTCTGACAAAAATTTCAGAATATCATATAAAAAAGCGGCTCTATCCTTTGATCCGCGAAACTCCTTCAATAACATGGTCCCCTTGTCCGTTTCACAGCTTAAAGCCCCGCGTCCTTTCGCCGTACTTCTGATTTCCACATCATACTGTTCCAGAATCTCTTCATCCCGATTATACACAAAAACCCCTCCATATGAATCTTTACACGGGGCTGTACGGCCAGGTACCCGGCCCTGCACATTCCGTGTCTCTTTAACATATGAAAGGGTTCCTAAAAGTATGCAATTAAAATGACAGAATCTCCGCTGCCTTAGAAAGCAGAATGTCCTTCTGGTTTTGCCCCGGTTCTTCCAAAACCACCTCGAGCAGTTCTTTTAAAACCTGTCCCATTTTGGGCCCCGGCTTTAAGCCCATAGCAATCAAATCGCTGCCGTTTACCGCCAGCTCCTTTAACGTTAAGCATTGCCGCTTTTCGAGGATCCTTTGGTACAGCGCTTCATAGCCCTTTAAGTATTCCAGCTTTTCCAAACGCTTATAAGCGCTCTGCGCCAGTATATCCGCCCGCTTCACTGCAAAAATAGCCGGGTAGGCCTCCTGCCCCGCCCGCACGACCGCACGGCGGACGCTTTTTTCCAGAAGCGGCGGATTGTCGTCGTGCCATTGAACCAGGCGGCAAACTTTTGAAATCGTATCGTTGTCGTATTTTAAACGGCGCAGGATCTGTCCCGCCATCTTGCCGCCAAGCTGCGGATGCCCGTGAAAATGATCCCTGCCGTCCTCGCCCCTGCTGCGGCAGGCCGGCTTCGCCACATCGTGCAAAAGAACGGCAAGCCGCAAAATTTTGTCATTCGGCGTATGCATAAGCGCCGCAATGGTATGCCCGCCTACGGTATAACAGTGGTGCGGATTATCCTGCGCGGCCCGCATCATACGGTCAAACTCCGGCAGCATTACGCCGGTAATGCCAAGTTCATAAAGCGTGCGCATCTGTTCCGGATGAGCGGACACCAAAAGCTTTGTCAGTTCCGCTTGGATCCGCTCCGCGCTGATATGCACGAGCGTACCGGAAAGCTCCTTTACCGCCGCTTTTGTCTCCCCGTCAATGGAAAACCCCAGCTGCGCCGCAAACCGCACCGCGCGCATCATACGCAGCGCGTCTTCCTGAAATCTTTGCTTAGCGCAGCCTACGCAGCGCACTATCCCCGCATTTAGATCCGAAACGCCGCCAAACGCATCCACAAGGCCGTCCTTGCGGTTATATGCCATGGCGTTCATTGTAAAATCCCGCCGTTTCAAATCTTCAATCAGATCCGGCGTAAACGTAACTTCCTTCGGATGCCTGAAATCTTCGTATTTCCCGTCCACCCGGTACGTTGTTACCTCAAATCCTTCCCGTTCCACTAAAACCGTTACCGTACCGTGCTGAATCCCGGTATCAATGGTTTTTGGGAAAAGCCTTTTTACCTCGTCCGGCTTTGCGGAAGTAGTAATATCCCAGTCTTCGGGCTGCCGCCCTAAGATGCTGTCGCGGATACAGCCGCCCACCGCATACGCTTCATGGCCCGCCTGCTGTAACGTATCGATAATAAACGCTGCTTTTTGGGGAAGTAAAATTTCCATTTAATATGCCTTCCCCCAATACACCAGCTTATGCGCCGGTTTCCCGCAGCATACGCAGGCGTCGGATATCCGTTCTTTATCTGTAAACGGCATACAGCGCGAAGTCGCTGCAAATTCTTCTTTTAACTTATCTTCACACGCCTGCTCCCCGCACCACATACCGCGTATAAAGCCGGGCTTATTGGTGATAATATCGGCAAATTCTTCGTAATTATGCGCGTCAAAAATGTGCGCGTCCCTGTGCGCTTTGGCGCGTTCAAACATATCCGTCTGGATCCTGCCCAAAAGAGCCTTTGCCTGCGTCTCCACATCCGCGTCTGCCGTTACGGCCTTTTCCCTGGTGTCGCGCCGCACCATGACGCACTGGCCGGCTTCCATATCCTTAGGCCCGATTTCAATCCGAATCGGGATGCCGCGCATCTCCTGTTCTGAAAATTTCCAGCCGGGGCTTTTTTCGGAATCGTCCAGCTTCACACGGACGCCTGCAGCCGCTAAGCGTTCTTTTAACTCGTTTGCTTTTTGCAGGACGCCTTCTTTGTGCTGCTGAATCGGGATTACCATAACCTGTACCGGGGCAATTGCAGGCGGCAGCACCAGGCCGGAATCGTCGCCGTGCACCATAATAATTGCGCCTATAATCCGGGTGGACATGCCCCAGGAGGTCTGGTGGACGTATTGTAATTTATTTTCCTTATCTGTATACTGGATGCCAAACGCCTGTGCAAAGCCGTCGCCGAAGTTGTGGCTCGTGCCGGACTGCAGCGCTTTGCCGTCGTGCATCAAGGCCTCGATCGTGTATGTGGCGTTTGCCCCGGCAAATTTTTCCTTTTCCGTTTTCCTGCCGCGTACAACGGGGATTGCAAGGACTTCTTCACAGAAATCGGCATAGACGTTTAACATCCGCACCGTACGCTCTTCGGCCTCTTCTTCGGTCGCATGCGCCGTATGCCCCTCCTGCCACAAAAATTCCCTGGAGCGCAAAAACGGCCTAGTTTCTTTTTCCCATCTTACAACGGAACACCACTGGTTATATACCCTGGGCAGATCCCGGTAAGACTGGATATCGTTTTTATAAAAATCACAGAACAGCGTTTCAGACGTCGGGCGGACGCAGATTCTCTCCTGCAGCGGGTTCGAGCCGCCGTGGGTAACCCAGGCCGCCTCCGGCGCAAAGCCTTCTACGTGGTCTTTTTCAATGTTTAACAGGCCTTCCGGGATAAACATCGGCATATATACGTTTTCTACGCCGGTTTCTTTAAACCTGCGATCCAGTTCCTGCTGGATATTTTCCCAGATAGCATATCCCGCGGGCTTGATGATCATGCAGCCTTTTACGGAAGAATAGTCGGTCAACTCTGCTTTTTTTACAACGTCGGTATACCATTGGGCGAAGTCTTCGTCCATGGATGTGATAGCTTCCACTAATTTCTTTTCTTTTGGCATGGTTTCTTTCCTTTCTGGTTTTAAAATATATCGTCGGGATTTGCACCGCAGCGCGGCCGGTTCAAACCGAACCGTCCAAAGTTTTTACAAATCCTTTTTGTCGTTTTGACATTTATTTTAGACTGCATGGTTTTGGTTTGTCAAGGGGAAACGCCGTACATTTTTTCAAAATAAGTTGTATTTTCCGCTGTTTTACGCTATATTACAAATATAGAAAAAACAGCCGCTGCACGCAGCAGACAAATCGGCGCAATGCAGACAGCGGTGGAAAGGACGGTTTACGCTATGAAAAAATATATCCGAAATGCATTTGAAGTGGAAGCGATTGCTTATGAAACGGGAAAAGGGATGGAAGACGGCTTTATGCCCTGGAATTCGGTCGTGACGACGGGATGGATCCAGACGGAAAACCTGATTCAAATCACGCGGGACGACGGTACGGTAGTCTGCCCGTTTATCCAGAACCGCAGAGGTCTGATTTTTTTAAGAGAAGGCGATTACATTATAACGGAACAGGATATGGAACGGCACGCCTGCGGCGGGGATAAGTTTTTTGACCGGTATCATCCGATTGAGGGATAGCGGGAGTATTTGTTACATTATATTAAGCAACGGTAGCCAGAGGGCGGGCGCTG
>CAJTLD010000010.1:0-10790 GCA_910577065.1 uncultured Lachnospiraceae bacterium
TGATATCACTTCATTTAATTCAGCCGATGATGTCATTACATTGCTGATTCATATGGGATATTTAGCTTATGATTATAAAACAAAAGAAGTATTTATCCCAAATGAGGAAGTGAGAAGTGTCTTTCTGCGGGCAATTAAAAATGATGGATGGGATGAAGTGATAAAGGCAGTAAATGCGTCAGAGGCATTGCTCAGGGCAACTTAAGATATGGATGAAAGAGCTGTAGAAGAAATGATACAGGAAGTTCATATGCAAAACGCATCAAGTCTTATATACAATAATGAGATTTCGCTGAGCAGCGTGATTGTGCTGGCATATTATAGTGCGTGTAAAGACTATGTTCTTATAAGGGAATTGCCGGCAGGCCATGGCTTTTCTGATATCGTTTTTCTTCCTAAACGCGCTTCATTAAAACCGGCTTTGATCTTGGAGTTGAAATGGGATAAAACTGCAGAAGGGGCGATCAGCCAGATTAAAAATAAAAGGTATACAGCTGCACTAAAAGAGTATAAAGGAAATGTTTTGCTTGTTGGGATTAACTATGGAAAGAAAAGTAAAAAGCATCAATGTAGAATAGAAAAGTTTGTAATGTAACTTTAAAGTCCGATCATATATTGTTAAGTTGAAAAAGGTCGTGTCGTTAACTTGACAAAAGGTGGCTAAAGGCAAGAAGGAACTGACGAAATTGGAGGAGGAGCGGAGGAATCCGGAGTATCGTTCTGCTGATGGAAAGAAAGGAAAGAATAAATCGGGAGAAAAAGGAAAACTGCCGGCGCAGGCAGGAGGGCAAAAGGGCAGGGCGGCTATGGCGTATTATAAAGTAAAAGAAATGGGGCGGAGAGCATGATGGCTCTTCGCCTATTTATATGCGCTCAGTATGGGTACCGTCTAATCGGTGAAATTCGAAACACCCTGGTAGTTAAAAGTGTGTATCCCAGAGCAAGGGGACATGGAGTTCTTACTTTACAAATATCGAAAGGAAACGGAACACATGACGTCCTGTTTAAATACTTGACAATAATATTATTTTTTTAATGACATTTACCGGAATATCATTTAAAATAAAACTACGCATTTTGACAAGATCTGTAAAAAAATGAGGGAAACACATGTCTATCAGAAAACGAAAGGAAAAACAATGAAAAACAATTATTGGCTAGAGGGTCAAATGAACATCCCAAAAGAAAAGAAGCCGGAGTTAAATGAAAATGTTTTAAAAATTTTAAAGCAAAGCGGGATCCGGAAAAGAAAAACAATGGAAATTGCAGGGAATCAGGTTACCGTGGTACAGGAAATAGAGCCGGATGAAAAAGGCCGGGTCTGGTTTGATTATTCCATATTTGAACAGAGGGACCACGAGCCGGCATATTATGATATGAATACCGGCAGGCTTTATGCCAACAACTGCGGGGAGGCGGAATATGCGCTTGCAGTGAACCTTGTATTGACCATGCAGGAAGCGTATTCCACGGATTACTGTTTCGTAATGTGCGGAAACGAGGTGTCCTGCGTGAACGGCTATGCCTGCCTGATTGAGCAGCTGATAGGCTTAAAGCTGTCATTTCCAAACAGGGAGCAGGTATGGGATATGCTTTTGTTTTTTAAATCCAAAGGCTGTAATGACGCGGAAACAGAACGAAGCGTCTGGAACAATTTCCCGTACGGTTATGGGGAGCCGGATCTGGAACAGCTTCTGGCATGTATGGTCTGCCCCAATTATCTGGCAGACGAGCCCGAACATCCTTTCCGCGGCAAAAAAGCGGAAATCTGCCAGGTAAAAACGATGGAACGGGTATATTACATATACGAACTGTTCCAAAAGCTGGTGGAAAGCAGAGGAGATGAGGAAGTCAGGGGATTTTTAAAAGATCTGTTGGATCAGGATCTGGCAGGAAGGGAGCGGCTTGCCCAAAAAGACGATGCGTTTGGCTGTATTGCTGAAGTAGCCCGGTATGAGCTTCCGGGTTATATTGTGGCGGCTTATGGGTGCGCCGTAAAAAAACCGTTTTGGGAAATCTGGTTTTCACTGGGGATTGCAGGCTATAGGGATATTGATAGAAAAGAGGAGGATTTGGACAAATCGGGAGATGAGGAATCAAATCCGAAACAGCTTGCGTTTTTCCGTGCCCTTCTGCGTGAAGATGAAGATGAATTCCTGGAATACTGGGATGAGGAAGGGCTTTATTTATCCAAGAACATGCAAGAAAACCTGGATGAGTGGGAGCAAATCTATGGCGCTATTGACAATGCGGAGGCCGCGGGTATCTGTACGGAGGCCGTTTTGCCGCAGATACTTAAGGTGATGCAAAGCGTGTGGAAGTGCCGTTTAGTAGACGAGAAGCTGGTAAAAGATTTTATGGATCATCCGGATGATATCCGTTATAAAAAAGCGCTGTGGATATTCATCAAAATAATAAAAGAAGCGTCAGAAGAAGACGGGGCTGATTCGGTCAGGATAAAGCTTAGCGGTTTTGCGTCCCTGCTTATCAATCCAAAAGGCAGATGGCAGCTGTTTGGATTTTAGCTGTTTTTAGAACGGGGCTGTCGCATTAAGAAATACAACTTAATGCGACAGCCCCTAATGGCTATGTATACGGAGCAAACGCAAGTTTGTCAGGCTTTTTTCTGAAAAAAGCTATCGATATTTTGTTTGATTTCTTCCGGTTTAAGCGATTTTAACAAATAGCCTGCCGGTTTTAATGACATAACCTTTGAAACGCTTTCTTTGTCCATCCGGCCGGTCAGGAAGATAACCGGTATTGTTGCAAAGTCTTCTTCCGCACGGATCATTTCAAGTACCTGGCTGCCGTCGCAGACCGGCATTTCGTAATCCAAAAGGATCAGATCCGGCCGGTCAAGCGTAATAGAACGGATTGCCGACAGTCCGGATTTGGCGGTGGCTACCTGGTAGTCGCTTGAAAAGAGCTGTTTCATTGCCAGAAGCATTACGTCGGAATCGTCTACTAAGAGTATTTTCTTCGTGGCGTCTTCTTTGTTTTCCCGCAGGTAATTTTTAATTTCTTCTGCATTTTTTTCTGTCCGGATAACGGTGCCGTCTTCATTGCCAATCAGGTGTGGCGCTATGGTGCAATATGCAAAATAGCCTTCTCCCGTATTAAACAGCAGGCTGCACTGCGGCGGCTCCTTGTCGTATATTTTCTGGAACTGCTCGTAAGTCAGCAGGCTTTCCTGTTTTAATTCGTACTGTTCGGTAGTTGAAAAATGTTTGCGTATATTATCCACAAACTGCCGTGCGGTGTAGCGCGTGGCATTCATAATCATAACGTCAAGTTTATTGGATGTGGCGCCCATAAGCTTGCCGACTGTGTTCATAATCAGTTTTTCTTCAAAGACCAGGATGCTGTCCCAGCGTTTGCCCTGTTTTGTTTCATAGGAGAGGCGGTAGTAGATGCCGTCGCCAAACTTTTCACCGCCGTAGCGGTCGCTGATAACCCGTGCGTCCAGGCGGAACAGTTCGTATAAAAGCTGCAAGATGGTCTTGCTCATTGCTTTCTGGAGATCTTCTGGCAGCAGGTTGCCCCACTTACTTGTGGCTTTTCCTACGATTGCGTGATCTTCTGTTAACGTATGCCCAATCAGCCAACCGGCGCAAACGCCAAGAAAATGGCTGACAGCGTCCGGGGCATAGCCGGTCTGCGTCAGTTCTTTTTCCAGTTCCGGAAGCGTTTTCTGGCGGAAGGTGTCGTGCAGTTTTCTGTGCGTTTCGAAACCTGCATAATGGATGGAGGCCATATAAACTTCTTCCTCTGCAAAATGCTTCATGGCATGATCTTTGAAATATTTGATACCTTCTTCACATACCCACTGGCGTTTCGATTCCTTTTCGCTGAATGTGAGCAAACGGTTCATAATCCCGAAGAGTTTTCTGTGTTCCCGGTCAATTATCTCAACGCCGATGTTAAACCGCTCCTGCCATACAAATTGATTACTCATGATTTCCTCCTTCTCCGCGGTATATGGCATAATAACTGCGGATATTTTTTGTAAACCTAAATGGGGGTATTGCTTAACGTTCGTATAAAGTATAACATAAATTCAGGATTATTCAACCTGTATTCCATGTACCAAAAAACGATAACTGCTTCCTTTTGGCGTACAGGTCATAAGGGTAACGGTATTGTGTGAACTGTCAGGCGTAATGCCCGTATCATACAGGCTGTACCCTTTCACGGTTTCCTGCCATTTGGCGTAATCATCCCGGTTTTCAAACGCATATGTAAAAGAATCCCAGTCTAATTCAGCCGGGTAACAGGAATAAATTTTATACCGCCTGATGCCGGTGGGCGTATAAATCAGAAAATCCGTGTGTTCGGCATAAAACGCCGGATCCGTATATTGGTTCAGCTTGGCGAACATGGATTTGTTTTTCATGTTGTGCCCGTAAATAAAGGAGTTTTCACTGCTGAAGTCTGCTTTTGACTGGGTATCCATAAAAATACAGCCGCATTTGTTCTCTTCTTTGTAAAATCCGTGATGCAGGTAATAATCATCGTCCGTACCCTGTACAATTGGATAGTTGATTTCCATGGTTTCGAAGTGGATCCAGGCGATGGTTTCCTGGTTAATTGCAAGGAGAGACTCAAAATCAATCGGCGAATGGTAAAGCGTCCCTTCTTCGGCCGGCTGTTCCTCTTCAAAATCAGCAAACGCTTCTAATTCTTTGTAAGCGGAATCTTCTTTATAGTAGCCAAAGAAAATAGTTCCCAGTTTGACTGCGGCAAACAGAAAAACGGCGAGAGCGGCAACAAATAAAATCAGTACGATGCGGTTTGTCTTTTTTCGGGTCATTAAAATACGGCCTCCTTTTTGTATTTTTATTATTATATTACAGCTTATCATGTATGCTCACGTAATTCAAACATATTTTTGACTAAAAAAGATACTTTTTCTTGCAACTTCCGTGAAATGTGGTATTATTAAATCAATTGAAAATTTTTAATGATATCAAATATTAGCTGGTGGTAAATATGAATAAAATTTGGGAGTATATTTCTGTTCGGGCTGCAAATGCATTGTCCAACAAGCAGGTTATGTCATTGGCAATGTTTATGTTGGGATTTTTTCATTTGTGTCTGGTATTCTTTTTTTCGTTTTTTGGGATTTATCCCATGGCGGTCATTGACGTATGCAGCGTGGGTTTGTATATTTTTTGTTATATTCAGTTACAGAGGGACAAGAGCCTGCTGTTTATTTTTAACCTGATGTATCTGCAGATTGTGCTCCACTCGGTGGTGGCGGCGCTTCTGCTGGGAACAGACAGCGGTTTTTCCCTGTATATGATCGCCATCCTTCCAATTGGTTATTATGCCGCATATAATTTTAACATGCGCAAACAGGTCATAAATCCCATGATTTATGTACTGGCTGCCGGAGCGGCGTTTTGTTTCCTTCGGGTTGTAAGCAGTTATATGGGGCCGTTTTATTCTTACGGGAATAAGTTAGTGGATCGCGTTATTTATATGGTCAATTATTTTATCGCGGTTATTGTAATAGTAGCTTTTATCAGCACGTTGTTAAACCAGATTAAGATACTCGAAAATCTGCGTTTACTTCAAAATAAGCAATTAGAAAAGCTTTCTAAGACCGATGCCTTAACCGGCCTTGCAAACAGGCGCAGTATCGAGGAACGGTACGCACAGTCGGAAGCGTTGCGGGAAGGGTATTCCCTGGTTATAGGGGATATTGATGATTTTAAGGCGGTAAACGATACGTATGGGCACAATGTAGGTGACACCGTACTGCAGGCGGTGGCAGAAGTGTTTAAGAACACGGTGCGCAGCGAAGATATCGTATGCCGCTGGGGAGGGGAGGAGTTTTTAATCTTCCTTCCCAAATGTTCCCGCTCTGACGCAAGCAGTATCGCGCAGAGAATTTTGGAGAATGTCCGCGTCACGGACATGTATACGGCTGACCGTGACGTATTCCATATTACGATGACATTAGGCGTTTCGTCCGCCAAGAAAGAAATGCCGTTTACAGATGTGGTAAAAGAGGCGGACGACAGGCTTTATAAAGGCAAGCACAGCGGAAAGAACCAGGTAGTATAATGTATCCGGAGTCAGAAGCAATAGCAATTGCAAAACGTGAAAATAATGCCAAAAGAGCATATTTAGTCGTAAATAAGCTGCAGGGCAAGCATATTCCGGTATCGCCTCTAAGAGCGTTTGGGATGTTTGATTTGCTTGCGGACAAGGTAGGGGCGGCATATACGGACGAACGCATGCTGCTTGTGGGGTTTGCGGAAACAGCCACGGCGATCGGCGCAAGGCTGGCCGTAAAGCTGGATTCCCATTATATACAGACCACCAGGGAAACATATGGGGATGTATCCTGGCTGCTTTTTTCGGAAACGCACAGCCATGCCGTGGAACAGAAGCTGATCCGAGACGACATAGATGCAATCATAGGCCGGACAGACCGTATTGTCTTTGTGGAGGATGAAGTGACGACAGGCAATACGATATTAAATATTATAAAGATACTTGAAGAAGCGTATCCGGGCAGGGTACGCTTTGCTGTGGCGTCTCTGTTAAACGGTATGCCCCCGGAAGCAGAGGCGTTTTACCATGCAAAAGGGATAGGCCTGCTTTATCTGCAAAAAACCGATCACAGCGGTTATACTGCAATTGCGGAATCGTATTGTGCGGACGGGGCATATTTCCCGGCAGATACGGCCGGTTGTGATCCTGCGGAAAGTTACTGTATAGAGGGTTGTATGGACGCCAGGCGGTGCGTCCCGGGAGCGGCTTACGGGCGGGCCTGCGAAGCGATGTGGGAGCGGATATGCTTGAAAAATCATAATGGCCGTCCGTATACCCCGCTTCACGGGAGCGCCGCGCCGGAACGTATGTTGCAGACACATTCCGGCGCAGGGGAAAATATTCTGGTTATCGGGACGGAGGAGTTTATGTATCCCGCCCTGTTTGCGGGGGCATGTTTAGAGCGCTGCGGCCATACGGTAAAATGCCATGCGACAACCAGAAGCCCCATTGCCGTAAGCCGCAGACCGGATTATCCGCTGCATAGCCGTTATGAACTGGCCAGTCTGTACGAAAAGGGCCGCCGGACGTTTATTTATAACCTTAAAAAATATGACCAGGTATGGATATTAACGGATGCGCCAAAACCCTGTAAAGAGGGCGTGTATTCGCTGGTAAACGCTTTAAAATCCTGCGGTAACGATACCATACGGTTTTTTGTGTGGCAGGGCGCTTTTGCGGCGGGATGCGCGCACGGACAAAAACAGGGGGGATTTTATGAAGAGTTCCTATAAAAAAGAAGACGTCTGCCTGCTTTTGAAGGATATTACGGGTCTGGTACGGCCGCAGCCTGCCATAGAGCGGGAGCGTCTGATCCAATCCGGAAAACATTACTGTGAAATGCTTCCCGTCGAATATGTACCCACACAGGCATATATGGACGCATACCAAAGCGCCCTGGCGCAGTTTGCAGGCCCTACGGCGCTTGCAGCCGGAAGGCTGTCCGATAAGATTATGCATAGAAAAGGGGCGGGGACGGTTTTAGTGTCGCTGGCAAGGGCGGGCATCCCTGCCGGAATTTTGCTGAAACGCTATATTCGGCAAAAGTACCGGGTGGAATTGCCGCATTATGCCGTTTCCATTATCCGGGGACGCGGGATCGATCGCAACGCCATGCGGTATCTGCTGGAGCGGTATGCGCCCAATCGGCTTTTATTTGTAGACGGCTGGATTGGCAAAGGCGCGATTTTAAAAGAACTTCAAAAGGAAACGGCAGCTTTTTACGGAGTTTCATCGGATATCGCCGTGCTTGCAGATCCGGCAAACGTGACTTCGCTGTGCGGTACGCACGAAGATATTCTGATTCCGAGTTCCTGTTTAAACTGTACCGTTTCCGGCCTTATCAGCAGGACGTTCCTGCGGGATGACATTATCGGAAAGGACGATTTTCATGGCGCCGTTTACTACGGGGAACTGGCGGACAGGGATCTTTCTTATGAATTTATCCATGCCATTGAGTCCGAATTTAAAATGGATGTGTTGGCGGAGGATAACGCCATAGAAGGAAGCGGTATGGAAGAGGCCGGGCAGATTGCGCGCCGGTTTGAAGTGGACGATATCAATTTAATTAAGCCGGGGATTGGGGAAACAACCCGCGTATTGCTGCGGCGCGTGCCGTGGAAAATACTGATTGGCGAGGGCGGCAGGCAAGATATGGCGCTGGCGCATATTTTGCGCCTGGCGCAGGAAAAGAATATCCCGGTTGAAACGTATCCGCTCAGGCATTACAGAGCCTGCGGCATTATAAAAAAGTTAGCCGATACGTAACCAAGGCTGCAGGCTTTTTCTTTCAATTTACGCCGTAGGCATCCGCAAGATAAAGGATTTTCTGAGCCCAGTTGGTGTGCGTCTTATATTCATCCATGCGTTCTTTTTGGGCATTTCCCGATACCCAGTACGCCGTGTCTTTGTTCCAGTTTAATATGGCTTTTGCGTTTTCAAAATCGCTGCGCGTCACGGTATAAGCCTGTTGTATAATGGGAATCTGCCTGGGGTGGATGGCGGTTTTTCCAATGAAGCCGCACAGTTTGTCTTCGGTAAGTTCGCGGCGCAGCCCGCGTTCCCAGCCTGTTCCGTTGTAGTATTCCCAGACCGGGCCGGAAATTATGTAATCCATGCCGAATACGGTTACGATATCCGCAAATATATGGGAAACCGGAAAAATGCTGTGTATGGATTCGCTTTGGCTGCGGCGGAAGCCGAACAGATGGCACAGATCGTTGCCGCCGACCCGGATATTTAATACAAGTTCTTCGATTTCTGATAAGCGGTCTTTGATTTGGTAAAGCGCGTCGGCCCGTTTTCTTAAATCTGCAAGAACTTTGCTTTCCATAATGGGCATTATGTAAAATGTCTGCGGATAGGCGCTGTTTACGGCTTTGGCCGCCCGTATGTATTCGCCTATATTGTCCGGATCCAGTTTGGGCAGGATAAATCCGCATACCAGTCCGCGCGCCGGTCCAAGGCGTTTTGGGAGGTTTATCATTTGCGCTGCGCTGCGGATGCGGATAAAGATTTTGGGCATAAAAAAAGTAGATTCTTCGCGGGCTTTATACAGAGTGTCCATTGTCTGAAGCAATATATGTTCCGCCTGCGCGACAAAGGCGTCCGCAATGGTGTCTTCCAGGCAGAGGGCGAGGGAATAGGAGGCGCCGAATTTTTGCTGCAGGATGGAACCGGCGATTGAGGTATTGTTGGCGGGACAGTATAAGAGCGGGCCGATGCTGTAGTAATGCGCTGCGTTTTTCATGGGTTGCCTCCTTTGGCGAGTATCATGTCTGGATATTATAACATATATGGGTGAAAATTCAATACGGTATGTTCTTTAAAATCCTTTCCTTTGTTATGCGAGGGCGGAACTGCAGCTTTACTTTTTACTGGAAATCAAGTAGAATATACCTACTACATAAAGGAGGCAGGGTAAGCCATGGAAAAATCGAAAGTATATTTTACGACGTTTAAAACAAGCTTTACGGAGAACTTACTGCAGAAACTGCGCAGGCTTATGATTACGGCAGGAATCAGGGAAATTGATTTTAAGGACAAATATGCGGCGATTAAGCTTCACTTCGGCGAATATGGGAATCTGGCCTTTCTCCGTCCCAATTATGCAAAAGTTGTGGCGGATCTGGTAAAAGAAGAAGGCGGGATGCCGTTTTTGACAGACTGCAATACGCTTTATGTCGGCAGCAGGAAAAATGCGCTGGATCATCTGGATACGGCGTATGCCAACGGATTTTCCCCGATGACAACGGGATGCCAGGTAATTATTGCGGACGGATTAAAGGGAACGGACGAGGCGCTGGTTCCGATAAACGGGGAATATGTAAAAGAAGCAAAAGTGGGACGCGCGCTGATGGACGCGGATATCCTGATTTCATTGACGCATTTTAAAGGGCATGAGGCGACAAGCTTCGGCGGCGCGATTAAAAATATCGGGATGGGCGGCGGCTCACGCGCCGGAAAGATGGAAATGCACAGCGACGGCAAACCGGGCGTTTCGGCGGAAAAATGCATTGGCTGCAAAAGCTGTACCAAGGTATGCGCGCATTCGGCCGTAACGGTTACGGACAAAAAAGCTGTGATTGACCATGACAAGTGCGTAGGCTGCGGGCGCTGTATCGGGGTTTGCCCGAAGGACGCTATTGAAGCGACATTTGACGCGTCTAATAAGCGTTTAAACTGCAAGATGGCGGAGTATACGAAAGCAATTTGTCAGGACAGGCCGTGTTTCCATGTGGCTTTGGTGTGCGACGTTTCGCCGAACTGCGACTGCCATGCGGAGAACGATATTCCGATTATTCCGGATGTGGGTATGTTTGCTTCTTTTGATCCGGTAGCGCTTGACGTAGCGTGCGCCGACGCCTGCAACCGGCAGCCGGTAATCGCAGGAAGCGTTCTTGCGGAAAATTGTGAAAAGCATAGGGAATGTGATCATGGGGATCATTTCCATATGACGCATCCGGATACGGAGTGGGAAAGCTGTATTAAGCACAGTGTGGAAATTGGGCTGGGGACGGATCAATATGAGTTAATTGAAACTTAATAGAATACGGGCAAGATGATTCCGGGTGTGAGACTATATCAAAGGTTTCGTACCCGGAATGTTTTTATAATCGCGTAGTTGGTATTTCGGTTTTGTGAACGGGATGAAAACGGTGAATATAACGCGATGCAAAGTTCCGTCAGCCAGAGGACAGGGGATACTTAAGAGCCGCTAAATTCTGTTA
>CAJTLD010000010.1:10800-20654 GCA_910577065.1 uncultured Lachnospiraceae bacterium
CCCTGTCCTCTGGCTGACTGCGGTTTTGGCAGGATTGTACGATGAGCGGCGTTTGATGTAGTACTAAGTTATACGGCAGGAGTGGCGCGTAAAGGAAAAAGAGATTACGGATTTGGGAAATTGTGTTATAATAGAGCCAGTAATGATACCAGGAGGAAACATATGCGGCCTATAGATAAGTACAAACGGACAGACAAAAGAATCCTGCTGTTTTTGGGGACGGCGATCTTTACAATGCTTATTTGTGTACCGGTTCGGGCAGGGGAGGGGCGTACGGTGAAAGTGGCGTTTTTCCCAATGGAAAGTTACCATATGTATTCTGAGGAGGAGGGATACGGCGGTATCGACGCCGCATATCTGGACGCCCTTTGCGGTTATACGGGATGGAACGTTGAGTTTGTGGACTGTGACACGTGGGACGACGCTCTTCATAAATTAGAAAATAGGGAAGTGGATCTGGTGGGTTCGGCGCAATATTCCAATGAGCGAGGCAAGCTGTTTGATTATGCGGCTCTTGCAAGCGGATATACGTATGGCTGCCTGTTTGTGGAAGAGGGCAGCAGCCTTGCTTATGAGGATTTTGGGCATATGCAGGATATGCGTTTTGGGGTTGTGGAAAGTTACGTCCGCAAAAGTGATTTGCTGGAATACCTGGAGCAAAACGGTATAAAGGAACCGCGTCTGTACGAATACCAAACGGCGCAGAAGCTGAGGGAGGCGCTGCATACAGGGGAAATTGACGTTGCGGCGCATTCCCTTACAGAAGTATCGGAAGGGCAGTGCTTGGTAGGAAAATTTGCTTATGCGCCTTATTATTATATTACATGGAAAGGCAATAAGCAGCTTTTACAGGAATTAAATTATGGGATCGGGGAGTTAAAGACGGATTCCCCGGCATTGGAACAGGAATTGAAATCCCGTTTTTTCGGCAGCCGCCGCGAGAATTTTGCCGCGGAGGAACTGAATCTGATCCGTCAGGGAAAAACGGTAAAAATCGGCTTTTATAAAGATACGCGGCCGTTGGCGTTTATCAATGAAGACGGGGAGTGCGACGGGATTTATATAAAAATTTTAAAAGCGGCGCAGGAAGGAAGCGGGATTCCCATTGAATTTTGCCCGATTGACAGAAACGTTTACTGGAAAGATCTGGTGTTAAGCGGGGAGATTGATTTTTATGCCGGAGCCAGCAATATGTCAAAGGATACGGATATTGTGCTTACGAATCCGTTTATGGAGTATCACGCTGTAGTTGTGTCCAAAAATGATTATACCCTTTCGGAAGGGGAGCCGCCTGTTATTGCCCTGACCAATGGGCGCGCTTATCTGGCGGACGGTATGGGCATGGAAGGGCGGATTATTTATTGTGACAGCGCAAAAGATTGTCTGCAGATTCTAAAGGAGCACAGGGCGGACGTTACGATTTTAAATACGATAGAATACAATTACCAGTCTAAGAACGAGCGGTTTTCCGATTTGATTGAATGGGAAAATTACAGGCATCAGTCCGGGGCGTCTTTGGCCGCGTCAAAAGACGCGGATCCTGCTCTGCTTGGCGTGATGGGGAAAGCGCTGCGGCTTGTGCCTGAGACGCAGAAAGAAGACATTGTCAACCAATATATGAATATTCCTTATGTCAGCCATGGGCTGTTGGATTATGTTTACCAGGGCAGGAATGTAATTGCGGTATGCTGTATTTTGCTGGCGCTGTTTTTCGCTTTTTGGTATATCATAACTTATATGCAGAAAAAAGCGTACCAGATGCTTGAAAAAAAGAACCGGGAACTCCATGAAGCCATACAGAAAGCGCAAAAGGCCAGCCAGGCCAAGACGGAGTTTTTGTCCCATATGTCGCATGATATACGCACTCCTATAAACGGAATTATGGGGATGTTGAGTATCGCGGAAAAGAATGAAAAGGATGCGGCAAGGCAGGCGGACTGCCGGCAAAAAATCAGGATATCGGCGGAGCATCTGCTGTCGCTGATCAATGATGTTCTGGATATCAGCAAACTTGAAAGCGGCAGTGTGGAATTTCATATGGAGGCGTTTCATTTGCGCAGCCTTTTGGAAAATTGCGCTGTCATTTTGGGCGGGCAGGCTTCCCAGCGCAGGGTGAAGCTGGCGACGGAGTTTTTGTTCCCGGCGGAAAAAACGGGCGGATATTTTGTCGGAAGCCCCCTTCATATTAAGCAGATACTGATTAATATTGCAGGCAATGCCATTAAATACAACAAACCAATGGGGAACGTAAAATTTAAGTGTTATGAGCGTTCGGCAGAAAACGGGACGGCGCAGGTTTGCTTTGAAATCTCCGATACGGGTATTGGGATGGGAGAAGAGTTCCTCAAACATATTTTTGAGCCGTTTACACAGGAAGAGGGCGGGGCGAGGACGAATTACCAGGGAACCGGCCTGGGCATGACCATTACAAAAAATTTAGTGGATCAGATGGGCGGGACAATAGATGTGCAAAGTGAACTGGGGAAGGGCAGCGTATTTACCGTGGTACTTCCGTTAGAAATTGCAGAGCCGCCAAAGATTCAGGAAGAAACGTGTATGGATGCGCCTGCAGAGGCGTTCGGCAAGCGTGTTCTGCTGGTGGAGGACAATGCGCTGAACCAGGAAATTGCAAAGTATATGCTGGAAGAATACGGCTTGGAAGTTACGGTTGTCGGGGATGGACAGGAAGCCGTCAATTTGTTTGCCGGGGAGGAGCCGGAGACGTTTCAGATGATCTTTATGGATATTATGATGCCGGTTTTAGATGGGTATGGGGCCGCGAAAGCGATAAGGGGGATGAAACGGGCAGACGCCCAAACGATTCCGATTATTGCCATGACGGCAAATGCGTTTGCGGAAGATGTAAAAGCTTCAAAAGATGCGGGGATGGACGATCATATTACGAAGCCGCTTGAGCCGGGGGTGTTAAATTGCGTACTCCAAAAATATTTGAAATGAGCAGGACAGTAACTTTGATAATTCATTCCCGCCCACCCCTTGACAACATCTGTAAAGTATTAGAAAATGGCAGTATATATCACAACAAGTTTCTGAACCCGAAGGCGCCGCCTGACGGCAAAGACCCATACCGGACATTTTTATGCCAAACTTAAGGAACGAGCCCGTCTTTTTCCGAAAGCCCATAAAAATTGTCTTTTCTTGTGCGGCAACCGGCAAAACAGGAAGGAAGGACGCATGGCAACCAGAGTCGCCATTATATCAATAGCAGTAGAAAACCCGGACAGCGTCAGGGATCTCAACCGGATCCTTCACGAAAACGGTGAATATATTATCGGCAGAATGGGCATTCCCTATCCCAAACGGGGCGTTTCCCTGATCAGCGTCGTCATGGACGCCCCGGCGGACGCCATCAGCGCCATGACCGGAAAAATCGGCATGTTAAGCGGCGTCACATCCAAGGCGCTGTACGCCAAACTGTAGCGTACCAAAAGGCAAACCCGAAGGGAGGAATGATATGCGCCGTCTGATTGACAAGCTGGCGCTTACGCACAGCCTTACAAAAGAAGAATGGATATCCTTAATCGCAGATCGCCCGGAGCAGGAATACCTGTTTGCCAAAGCCAGGCGGGCGGCCCAGACATACTACGGCAACGCCGTCTTTATCCGCGGCCTGATTGAGTTTACCAGCTACTGCAAAAACAACTGCTTTTACTGCGGCATCCGCCGGGACAACCGTAAGGCTGCCCGGTACCGCCTCGGCAAAGAAGAAATACTGGACTGCTGCAGGCAGGGCTATGGCCTGGGATTCCGCACGTTTGTGCTGCAGGGCGGCGAAGACGCCTATTATACGGACGATCTTTTTGCCGGCCTGATTTCGGAGATCAAAAGCAGCTATCCCGACTGCGCCGTCACCCTCTCCGCAGGGGAAAAACCCAAAGAAAGCTACCGGCGTTTCTTTGAGGCGGGGGCGGATCGCTATCTGCTGCGCCATGAAACGGCGGACGAAGCCCATTACCGGATCCTGCATCCTGCGGAAATGAGCTTTGCCAGCCGCATCCGCTGCTTAACGGATTTAAAGGAAATCGGTTTTCAGACCGGATGCGGCTTTATGGTGGGTTCTCCCGGGCAGACGCCGGAGCATTTGGCAGAGGATATGCTTTTTATTACAGAGCTAAAGCCCGATATGGTCGGCATCGGCCCGTTTGTACCGCATCACAATACGCCGTTTGCCGGGGAAGCGGGCGGTACGGCGGAGCAGACGGTTTATCTTCTGGCGCTGCTTCGCCTGTTAAAGCCGGATCTGTTAATCCCGGCGACTACGGCGCTCGGCACGGTGGATCCAGACGGACGGGAACGGGGCGTTTTAGCAGGCGCGAACGTCGTCATGCCCAACCTGTCCCCCGTCGGGGTTCGGAAACAGTATGCGTTATAT
The DNA here is from genome assembly GCA_910577065.1 of uncultured Lachnospiraceae bacterium. GTDB lineage: Bacteria > Bacillota > Clostridia > Lachnospirales > Lachnospiraceae > Roseburia_B. Next base: position 15,194 of record CAJTLD010000010.1, read on the forward strand.
GACAACAAAATCTGCACCGGGGACGAAGCGGCGGAATGCCTAAGCTGCTTAAAAGGACGTATGGAACGCATCGGCTACCGCATCGTAACCGGCCGCGGAGACCCGGCAAAAGAACCAGGAGGGATATCATGTACAACGTAATGTCGCCGCGGGCAAACGAGTTTATCAGTGACGAGGAAATCAGGGAGTGCCTTGCTTTTGCAGAGGAGAATAAAACGAACCGCACGCTCATAGAACAGATTCTGGAAAAAGCCTCCAAAATGGAAGGCGTTTCCCACCGGGAAGCCATTGTGCTGCTGGACTGTGAAATTGAAGATTTAAACGAACGGATCTACCGGCTTGCCAGAGCCATCAAGCAGGAATTTTACGGCAACCGCATCGTTATGTTCGCGCCGTTATATCTGTCTAATTACTGTATCAACGGCTGCAAATACTGCCCGTACCATCTGAAAAACAAGCACATTGCCCGAAAAAAGCTAACGCAGGAGGAAATCCGCAGGGAAGTCATCGCCTTACAGGATATGGGGCACAAACGCCTTGCGCTGGAAGCGGGCGAGGATCCGGTCCATAACCCAATCGAGTATATCTTAGAAAGCATCGAAACAATCTACGGCATCCGGCATAAAAACGGCGCAATCCGCCGCGTAAACGTCAACATTGCGGCAACGACCGTGGAACATTACCGCAGGCTAAAGGACGCCGGGATCGGGACTTATATTCTGTTCCAGGAAACGTACAACCGCGCATCCTATGAAGAGCTGCACCCCACCGGGCCCAAAAGCGACTACGCGTACCATACCGAGGCCATGGATCGCGCCAGGGAAGCAGGCATTGACGATATGGGCATCGGCGTGCTGTTCGGCCTAAACAATTACCGCTACGATTTTACCGGGATCATCATGCATGCGGAGCATATGGAACGCTTCGGCGGCGTCGGGCCGCACACCATCAGCGTGCCGCGCGTGCGCAGGGCGGACGACATCGATCCAAACGTGTTCGACAACGGGATTTCGGACGATACGTTTGCCAAAATCGTCGCATGCTTAAGGATTGCCGTCCCGTATACCGGGATGATCGTTTCCACAAGGGAAAGCCAGGAAAGCCGCAGGCGCGTGCTTGACCTTGGGATTTCGCAGATCAGCGGCGGCTCTAAGACAAGCGTCGGCGGCTATGCAGAGGAAGAAGCGCCCGAAGAAAATTCCGCGCAGTTTGATATCAGCGACAACCGCACGTTAGACGAAGTCGTGCGCTGGCTGATGGAACTTTCGTATGTGCCCAGCTTTTGTACGGCGTGCTACCGCGAAGGCAGGACGGGCGACCGCTTTATGTCGCTGCTGAAAAGCAGGCAGATCATCAACTGCTGCCACCCGAACGCGCTGATGACGCTCAAAGAATACCTGGAGGATTACGCGTCCGAAGAGACAAAGGCCATCGGGGAAGCGCTGATTGCGCAGGAACTCAAAAAAATTCCAAACAAAACCGTGCAAAACCGCGCGGCGGAATATATCGGCAATATACATCTCGGAAAAAGGGATTTCCGTTTTTAAGGAGAAAGTACAGTGGGCATGAATGAAACACCGTCGGCAAACCGTGTGCAGATTGGGATCTTCGGCAGGGTAAACGCCGGGAAATCCAGCATCATAAACGCCATTACCGGACAGGATCTTGCTATTATATCCGGGAAAAAGGGAACGACCACAGACCCGGTAAAAAAGGCCATGGAGCTTTTGCCGCTGGGGCCTGTGGTACTGATCGACACGCCTGGCTTAGACGACACCGGATATCTCGGGAAGCTGCGGGTGGAAAAAACCCGGGAAGTCTTAAACAAAGTGGATATCGCGGTACTTGCCGTAGACGCAAAAGCGGCGGACGAAGCGTCGCTTCGGGAAATCGAGGAGCCGCTTATACGACGGGTTGCCGAACAGAAGCTGCCGTATGTAATAGCGGTCAACAAAGCGGACCGGATTTCGGACGCAAAGCGGAATCGGCTCGCGGATTTTTTTGGAAAAGAAGCCCCTCTTATGTTTGTAAGCGCAAAAACCGGGCAGAATATTTTGGAATTAAAAGAACGGATTGCAGCCGCTCTGCCGCCGGAGGATCCCGGCAGACGGCTGATTGGGGATTTGCTGCAGCCTTATGATACGGTGGTTTTAGTCGTCCCGATTGATTCCGCCGCACCAAAGGGAAGGCTGATCCTGCCGCAGCAGCAGGTCATCCGGGACTGCCTGGAAGCGGGCGCAATCCCGGTGGTCACAAGGGATACGGAGCTTCCCCGCGCGCTCCTTTCGCTGTCCGCAAAGCCCAAAGCTGTCATTACGGACAGCCAGGCGTTTTTGCAGGCGGCAAAGGCAACGCCTAAGGATGTGTACCTGACGTCGTTTTCCATCCTGTTTTCCCGCTACAAGGGGGACTTGTGGCAGCAGGTAGAGGGCACCCGGGCAATCCGGGATTTAAAGGACGGGGATCTGGTGCTGGTGTCCGAGGGGTGTACCCATCACCGGCAGTGCGGGGATATCGGCACGCAGAAGCTCCCCCGGCGCATCCGGGAATTTACCGGAAAGGAGCTTGCATTCCGGTTTACAAGCGGCGGCGAATTTCCGGAGGATTTGTCCGGGTTTGCCTTAGCGATACACTGCGGCGGCTGTACGTTAAACGGGCGTGAAATGCAGCGCCGCCTTTCTCTGGCCAGGGCGTCCGGAACGCCCATGACCAATTACGGGACAGCGCTTGCCTATATGAGCGGGATTCTTAAGCGCAGCCTGGAACTATTTCAACAGCCGCAGGAGGGACTATGAACATTCAGGATCAGCTGGAACGAATTTTAAGGGAACTGTTGGTTACGGTTTCGCGGGCGCCGGTATCGGAAATCGATCCGGAATATGTAATGGTCCACAAAAAAGAAGCGCAGAGGCAGCTTGCCGCGCTGCGGGATATCGTCGCCGTAATGATGGAGCAGTACGAAGTGACGGAGCAGAGCCGCCTGCACGCCGAACTGGAGGTGGAAAAACAGCGCACGGAAATTATCCGCAGCGCCAACCACCAGGCGGAGGATATTTATGCGGCTTCCGTCATTTACACGGACGACGCGTTAGGGCGTATCCAGGATATTATCGACGAAGCGGAAAAATCCACCAGAAAAATTTTAAACCGCGTCGGCAGGGAAATGGAAGCGGAACGGCGACGTATCCGCAGCAACCAGGTGGAGCTGATGACGCAGCTTGAGGACATGAACGATACGGCCAAATATATGCGCTTAATTGACGAACGCAACAAAGAGCTTGCAAAGGCCAAAGCCGAAAAACTGGAAAAAGGGAAGCCAAAACCCACAGAACGCGCGGAAGAGGGCGGGACGGGATACGGCGGCGCGTCCCCCGTGATTAAAATAGACGAGGAATATTTTGAAAAAGCGGGCCTTACGCCGGACGGGCTTCCGAAAGAGATGGAAGAAGGCATTTTAAAGGAAGCGGAGCAGGAAATCGCCGAGGAACTGGCGCCGGACGAGCCGCATCAATTTGAAAAGCCGGTGATTAAAGTAAATCCCGAATATTTTGAAAAAGTAAAAAAAGCGGCGGAAGCCAAGAAAACGTCCGGCAAAAAAGAAGGGAAAAAAGAGCCCAAAAAAGAAGAAAAACATACAGGGCGGTTTTTGTTCGGAAAGAAATCATAAACAAAAAGAGAAAGGGGCACAAAGATGAACCGAATACTCGTATGTGACGACGACAGGGAAATTGTAGACGCCATTGAAATATACTTACAGCAGGAAGGGTACGAGGTGGCGAAAGCTTATGACGGGGAGGAAGCGCTTCTTGAGCTGAAAAAAAAGCCGGCGGATTTGCTGATTATTGACGTCATGATGCCGCGGCTTGACGGTATACGCGCGACATTGAAAATCCGGGAAGAAAGCAGCATCCCGATTATTATCCTGTCGGCAAAATCCGAGGATTCCGACAAGATCCTGGGCTTAAATATCGGCGCCGACGATTATCTGACCAAGCCCTTTAACCCGCTCGAACTTGTGGCGCGCGTCAAATCGCAGCTGAGGCGTTATACAAAGCTGGGCAACGCCACGGAAAACAACCAGGCGGTTTATCAGGTCGGGGGACTTGTCATAAACGACGATTTAAAAGAAGTGACGGTAGACGACGAGCCCGTTAAGCTGACGCCGATTGAATACAACATTTTACTTCTTCTGATGAAAAACCAGGGCAAGGTATTTTCCATCAGCCAGATATACGAAAGCATCTGGAACGCCGACGCCATCGGCGCAGACAACACCGTAGCCGTACACATCCGGCATATCCGGGAAAAAATCGAAATCAATCCCAAGGAACCCCGTTACATCAAAGTCGTATGGGGCGTCGGGTATAAAATAGACAGAGGGTAGGGAATGTTATGGAACACAGCAAATACAACTATGGATTCAAAACAGTAGCCGTTTTACTGCAGATGGTCTTTATTATGGTTGTCATTGTCATATTTTCCCTGCTGTCCAATTTGTTTGAAAGGAGTATGCTGAGTTTCCGCGATCTCGGCAATAGCTCCTTTTTTCATTCTTCGTATTATATGGAAACGGTTGCGGAGGAAATCAGGGATCTGGTTATTTACCTGCAGCTTAAGGACACTTCCGAACAAACGGAGCTGCAGACGGAAAAATATAAAAAAATGAAGCTGAAATTCGACAACGGGGACAGCAACTTCTATTATTGGTTTACGCTGGACGGGGACGTTTCCACCAATATGCCGGGCGGCCTTTCCAAGGAAGAAGCGCTTTCCCATGCCAAAGAACTCGGCAGCTATTTTTATTATGACGATACCGCAATTTCCTTCCAGGGAAACTTCCTGTTTTTAGATCGGATTTCCAATATTGAAATCCTGCGCTTATTCAGCCAGGGAGCCGCCGGGGGCAGTTTTATTACGGCGGTGGATGAAGCGCTGCCCAAAAACGATAAAATAAAAGACGCGCGGGACGAATATAATACATATATTCCCTGGGTCAAAACGGGAATTGGGGCGGCAATCGTATCCCTGCTTTTCTTTGTGCTCAGCCTGATCTATATTACCTTAGCGACCGGACGAAACGGGGAGGACGATAAAATCCACCTGCACCGCATCGACTATATTCCGGGGGAACTTTTATTTGCGGCGTTCCTTGCGTTTGTCATGGGGCTGTTCGCCTTCTGCGCAAGGCTGGGCCGCCAGTCGTTTTCCATTTCCAGTTCCCTGATTTTAACCGGGACGCTGGTATTTTTATCCGACGTATTTCTTCTGACGCTTTACATGAGCTTTGTCCGGCGCATTAAAGCGGATATCTTTGTAAGCTGCAGCCTTGCGTCCCGTTCCATGCGCATATTAAAGGAAAGCATCCGCAGGCAGCGTCTGGTCAGCTGGGCGATGATCCGGCTGTTTATCTGTACCGTTCTGGAGGTGTTTTTTGTCTGGGAAGCCGCGTTTTTCGGGAAAC
>CAJTLD010000010.1:20664-32169 GCA_910577065.1 uncultured Lachnospiraceae bacterium
TGGGCGCTTGCCGGAAGCCTTGCCATATTTTTATACCTATCGTTTGACGCGTTAAAGCTGGCGAACGCCCGGAAAAAAATACTGGAAGGGGTGCTTGAAATTGGCAGCGGCAAGCTGGACTACAAATTTGACACGCGGGAATTTGACGGCGACTATAAAGAACTGGCGGAGAAAATCAACGGGATCGGGGAAGGGCTCTATACCGCCGTAGAAGAAAACGTCAAAAACGAACGGCTGAAAACCGAACTGATCACCAACGTATCCCACGACATCAAAACGCCGCTGACTTCCATTATCAACTACATCGATCTGATTAAAATGGAGCAGATAGAAAATGAAAACCTGGAAAATTACGTGAGTATTCTGGAGAAGAAATCCCAGCGCTTAAAACAGCTTGCAGAGGATTTGGTAGAGGTTTCGCAGATTACCAGCGGAAATATCCTTTTGGATATGCAGCCGATCAATATGGTGGAACTGATTTACCAGACCGGAGGGGAATTTAACGAAATTTTTGAAGATCTGGGGCTTACGATTGTAACGCGCCTGCCCAAAGATCCGGTCATTATTCTGGCGGACGGCAACCGTATCTGGCGCGTCATTCAAAACCTCTACAACAACGCCGCCAAATACGCCTTAAAAGATACCCGCATCTATGTGGAACTGAAAAAAACCGAAGCGACGGCGGAGTTTTCGATTAAAGATATTTCCGCGCATGAAATCCACCAGACGGCGCAGGATTTGAGCGAGCGTTTTGTACGCGGGGACGAATCGCGCGGGACGGAGGGCAGCGGCCTCGGTCTTTCGATTGCCCGAAACCTGACCAATTTAATGGGCGGGACGTTTGAAATCGTGCTCGACGGCGATTTATTTACCGTATCCATCACGTTTCCGCTGATAAACCCTTGATTTTTAGCGGTGCTGCCTTTATAATTTTAACCAGACCTGTACGCGGGCGGCGCAGCGCCGTTTTGCGTAGTAAACGGACAAAAACGGACAGACGAGAATAAGGAGAATAGCAGATGAAGCTTTATGAAAACGGGGTATACCTCGTAAACGGAACAGAATTAATCGAAGATACCAGCCAGAATGCTTCCCGCGTCGGCATGACAAAAGAGGAAGCGGCAAAAAATACGATTGCGTATGGGATTTTAAAAGAGCATAATACCTCCGGCAGCATGGAAAAGCTGCAGGTGAAATTTGATAAACTGACTTCGCACGACATTACGTTTGTCGGGATTATCCAGACGGCGCGCGCAAGCGGCCTGGAGAAATTCCCGATTCCCTATGTGCTGACGAACTGTCACAACAGCCTGTGCGCCGTAGGCGGGACGATCAACGAGGACGACCATATGTACGGTTTAACCTGCGCCAAGAAATACGGCGGCGTGTATGTGCCGCCGCACCAGGCAGTCATTCACCAGTATGCCAGGGAGATGCTTGCCGAAGGCGGCGCAATGATTTTGGGATCGGATTCCCACACGCGCTACGGCGCGCTCGGGACGATGGCAATCGGCGAAGGCGGCCCCGAACTGGTAAAACAGCTTTTGAGCCAGACGTATGATATCAATATGCCGCAGGTGGTCGGCGTATATTTAAAAGGCGCGCCGGTAAAAGGCGTCGGCCCGCAGGACATCGCCCTTGCCATTATCGGGAAAGTGTTTGCAAACGGCTATGTCAAGAACAAAGTAATGGAATTTGTCGGTCCCGGCGTAGCCGGCTTAAGCGTAGATTACCGGATTGGCATAGACGTTATGACAACCGAGACGACCTGCCTTTCTTCCGTCTGGCAGACCGACGGCGCGGTGCGCGAGTTTTATGAAATCCACGGCAGAAAAGAAGCCTACAAAGAACTGGCTCCGGGCCAAACGGCGTATTACGACGGTATGATTGAAATCGATCTGAGCGAAATCCGCCCCATGATTGCTATGCCGTTCCATCCGAGCAACACCTATACGATTGAAGAGTTAAACGCCAACTTAACGGATATATTAGACGACTGTGAAAAACGCGCGCAGGTCAGCTTTGACGGCGCGGTGGATCTGGATTTAAAGAGCAAGGTCAAAAACGGCAGGCTGTATGTGGATCAGGGCATTATTGCAGGCTGCGCGGGCGGCGGCTTTGAAAACATCTGCGACGCGGCGGATATTTTAAACGGCGCTTCCATCGGGCAGGACGGCTTTACGCTTAGCGTTTATCCGGCAAGTATGCCGATTTATATGGAACTTGTAAGAAACGGCGCGGCCGCTGCGCTCATGCAGACCGGGGCGGTTTTAAAAACCGCGTTCTGCGGGCCGTGTTTCGGCGCGGGCGACACGCCGGCAAACAATGCGTTTTCCATCCGGCATTCGACCAGGAACTTCCCGAACCGGGAGGGCTCTAAGATCCAGAACGGGCAGATTGCTTCCGTGGCGTTAATGGACGCCCGATCCATTGCCGCGACTGCCGCAAACAAAGGCTATCTGACCCCGGCGACCGATCTGGACGTAACGTATTCCGGGAAAAAATACTTCTTTGACCGTAAGATTTATGAAAACCGCATTTTTGACAGCAAGGGCATAGCGGATCCGTCCGTGGAAATCCAGTTCGGGCCAAATATCAAGGACTGGCCGAACATGAGTCCGCTGCCGAAGCATATGATTTTAAAGGTGGCCGCCGAAATCCACGATCCGGTTACAACGACCGACGAACTGATCCCGTCCGGCGAGACGTCTTCTTACCGCTCAAACCCGCTCGGGCTGGCGGAATTTACGCTTTCCAGGAAGGATCCGGCGTATGTCGGCCGGGCGAAGGAAATCCAGAAGGCGCAGAAGGCCATTGAAGCCGATACCTGCCCGTGCGAGGCGGTTCCGGAATTAAAGCCGGTTATGGATTTCTTAAAAGAACGGTTCGGCGATATCAGCCGGAAAACCGTCGGCATCGGGAGCGTTGTGTTTGCGGTAAAGCCGGGCGACGGTTCGGCCAGGGAGCAGGCGGCTTCCTGCCAGAAGGTGCTTGGCGGCTGGGCCAATATCGCCAACGAATACGCAACCAAGCGTTACCGCTCGAACCTCATCAACTGGGGAATGCTGCCCCTGTTAATCGAGCCGGGCGAACTGCCGTTTGCGAACGGGGACTATATTTTCCTGCCGGATATCCGCAGAGAAGTGGAAGAAGCGGCGGCGGAACTCAAAGCATATGTGATAAAAGACGGGGGATGCACAGAATTTAAACTTACCATGGGAGAGCTGACCGACGACGAGAGAAGCATTATTTTGAAAGGATGCCTGATTAATTACAACAGAAAGTAGGTGTGTTCTCCATGGAGGAAATGCAGGATTTCAAAAAAAAGAAACAACCGCCGGAATGGGATTTACAGAAATATATTACGATTGCGGTCATAGCGTTTGTAACGGTATGCTGCTGCGTGCTCTTTTTCTTCTTGATTTACCGCTACCACGGGCTTACGGCGTACTGGCAGAAGCTGGTAGCGGTACTGCAGCCGATCATTATGGGCTGTATTACGGCGTATCTGTTAAACCCGGTAATGATGTTTCTGGAACGGTATCTGATAAAATTTTTAAAGCCGCGCGTCAAAAGCGAAAAAAAAGCGAAGAAACTGTCCCGCACCCTTGCAACGGGCGGGGCGCTCGCGATCTTTCTGCTGGTCATCTTTTTGCTTCTTGACATGGTAATCCCGGAACTGATTACGAGTATACAGGGAATGGCGACAAACCTGCCGTCCGAGATCAATTCCTTCGTGGCATGGAGCAAACACACGCTGTCCGGCGACAGCAAAATAGCGGAAATGCTCGGCAGCGGGCTGGTCACGGCGACCAATTACTTAGAACAGTGGCTGCAGGCGGACGTGCTGCCGCAGGTCAATTCTTACATTGCGTCCATCACCACGGGAGTAATCAGCATTGTAAGGGCGCTGTTTAATTTCGTAATCGGGCTTGTAATTGCGATCTATCTTCTGACAAGCAAGGAAACGTTTATCGGGCAGGGCAAAAAGATCATTTATGCCGTTCTGCCGCCCAAATTCGGGAACCATGTCATCGAGACGCTGCGGGTCAGCCATAAGATGTTCGGCGGGTTTATCAGCGGCAAAATCCTGGATTCCGCGATTATCGGCGTAATCGCCTATGTGGGCCTTGCGGCGCTTTCGATGCCGTACAGCCTGCTCGTAGCGGTAATCGTGGGCGTGACCAATGTCGTTCCGTTTTTCGGGCCGTTTATCGGCGCGGTGCCGGGCGTGATTCTGATTGCCCTGGCAGAGCCGGTAAAGGGGCTGTATTTCCTGATATTCGTGTTTGTCTTACAGCAGGTGGACGGGAATATCATCGGGCCTAAGATACTGGGCGATTCCACGGGGTTGTCTTCTTTTTGGGTTGTATTTGCAATTTTAGTCGGCGGAGGGCTGTTCGGCTTTATGGGCATGCTGCTCGGCGTGCCGACGTTTGCGGTGATTTATTATCTGATCCGTGAAATTGTAGCTTATGTACTGCGGCGGCGGAAGCTGCCGGAGGGGACAAGAGAGTATATACAGATGCAGAGTGTGGATGTGGATACGGGGAAAGTCCGGTATGAGGAAGAGAAGTAGCCTTCTTTGTTGAGGTGAGATACATTGATAGATAAATATGAATACAAATTAAAATTTGAGCAGATGAAAGCGCTGACGGCCGAAGGGGATTATGCGGCTGCGGCAGAAATTGCAGATACAATCCAATGGCGTAAAGTGCGTAATATGAACCTGTTAATAAAGGCGGGGGATATTTACTGCAAGCGGAAACGTTATGATGAGGCAAAAGAAATCCTGCAGATGGCTTACGACCGTTCGCCGATCGGGAGAATGATCATATACCGCCTGGCAGAGATTGCCGTAAAAATGAAGAATTTTGAGGAAGCCGAGGAATATTATGACGAATTTGTGGAACTTGCGCCGCGCGACAATCTGAAATATGTGCTGCGGTATAAGATCAGCAAAGCCAAGGGGGCCGATATACAGGCCAGGATTGCGATACTGGAAGAATTGAATGAGGCTGAATATACCGAAGAGTGGGCGCTTGAACTGGCATACCTGTACCACAAGGCGGGTGAAAATGAAAAATGCATTGACGCGTGCGACAAATTGATTTTATGGTTTGGCGACGGGATATATGTGGAACGGGCAATGGAACTTAAAATGCTGTATCAGCCCTTAACGAAGTCGCAGGAGGACAAATACCGGGTATTTAAACAGCGCAGGGACGGGATCAAAGAAGTGTATCCCAAAAGGGACGCCGTGCGGATTCCGCCTGTACAGGAGAATATCGGAAAATATAATACGACAAACCTTCAAGAAGAACTGAAAAAGAGTATGCAGCAGATGAAATCTCCGGCAGAACAGGAACCTGCCCCGGGCATAAACGGATGGGAGAGAACCAGCCGGGCGGCGCAGACAGCCCTTGAGATTGCAAAACAGCGGCGGACGGAGCCTCAAAAAGCGAAAGCGCTGCAGGAAGCCGAAGATATTATGGATCGCCTGGTGGATGTAATACCAAGTTTGGACGCGGAAATTGCGCCGGATCAGCGGCTGCGTGAACAATACCTCTCAAAAAGCGGCGTTTCCACGGAGGAGCGCGCCGGAAGGTATATGGCGGGCATGAACAATATGCTGCAGCAGCAAATAGACCGTTTTCAGGAAGAAAATGAGGCCGAGCCGGATTTGCTGCGCAAAATAAAACGGGCGAAACCCAATTTTGAAGGAAGCGTGGGGGTAAGGCCTTTTATACCCAGGAACGTCCGTCCTCCTGAAAGAGCCGAAGCTTACGAAGAACAGCCGCTGCCGGAAGGATATGAGGCGTTTGCGGCCAGGGAGTCTGCGGCAGGAAGAATACCCCGCAGGTTTGTCTTAGGAACGGACGGGCAGGAAGAAATCCGGTTTGTGGATACGTCCGCGGAATATACGCGGCAGGCCAATACGTCAATAGAGCCGGATGGAGAAAACTTCCGTCCGCATGGAAGGGATCCGGAAAGAACAGGCGAAGGAGTTCTTTTGCCACAGGGAACGGAACTGAAAGAAACAGGCGAAGGATATTCTGGTCCGCTGGAAACGGCTCCGGAAGAACCTGATGAAGAATATTTCCCGCCACAGGGCATAATGCAGCAAGAGACAGGCGTGGGGGATTTCTCTCCTCAGGAGGAAATTCAAAAGGAGCCTGTTACAGAATTTGCCGGAGAGCAAGCAACTGTACCGGGGGAGCCGCAAGAGCAATATTTTGGCGGACAGGAGATAGAGCCGATAGGCTCTGGAGCGGAATATCGCCGTGGACAGGAGATAGAACCGATAGGCTCTGGAGCGGAATATCGCCGTGGACAGGAGATAGAGCCGATAGGCTCCGGAGCGGAATATCATTATGGGCAGGGGATGGCGGAAGCAGGATCCGCCGCAGAATATGCCGGAGAGCAGTACGGATTATCGGAAGAAGGCTTCATGGAAGATATCTGCCGGCGGGACGATGTTCCGGAGGAGCCCGCAGCAGATTATGATGGGCAGGACGATGCGCCGGAGGAGCCTGCAGCAGATTATGATGGGCAGGACGATGCGCCGGAGGAGTCTGCAGCAGGTTATAATGGATGGCAGGGCGAAATGCCGGAAGAGGCCGCCATGGAGTATGCCGGGCAGCAGGGCTATGCGCCGGGAGGAACGGCGGATGGCTGGAACGGACAGGAAATTGCGCTGCCGGAGGATGAAACAGAAGAATTTCCGGAAATGCAAAAAACCCTGCCGCCGGAACCGGACGAAGTTCTTTCCGAAGAAATGAAGATGGCGGAAGCGGAATTTTACGGGATTCCGGTAGACGCCCTTACAGATGGTCAGAACGATACTCCGTTGTATCAGCCGGATCTTTCAGCCGAGGAATTGGCGGAGGGGCATTTGGCAAGGCAGGATACAAAAGAAATAAAGGCAAAAATCATTGCGGAAGCGCTTGACAGGCATGCGGAAGATATTATTGTAGAGGATGATGAAGTATTAGCCGGTTCTATTCCGGAGCAGAATGCTGCTTCCAAGACGCAGGACATGCCGGAGATTACGGCCTTTGACGACGCGCAAAAGGCAATTTTCTCGTATTTTGCGCCGGTGGCAGGAATGCAGGAGCAGATTTGCCGGACGCTTTCGCATACGCTGGCCAGATTTGCCCAGGGAGGGAGTTCCGCGTCCGGGCATATTGTAATTCAGGGCGGCAGGGGATGCGGCAAAACGATTCTGGCAAAACGGCTGATTATGGCGCTGCAAAAGGAAGTGCAGCGGCCGCAGCTAAAACTGGGCAAGATTGACGCGGAAAAATTAAACGAAAAAGATTTGTCCGGGCTGTTAAAAAAAATGGCCGGGGGCTGTCTTTTGATTGAACGGGCGGGGGATTTAAACCGGGAAACAGCCGTTAAATTATCGTTGCTTGTGGAACATGATTCCAGCGGGCTATTGATTATTCTGGAAGATACCCGGGTGGGCCTGGAAGATGCGTTAAGGCTGGATGAAGGATTTGCAAAAAGATTTACCGAAAAAATAAAAATCCCTGTGTTTACCAGCGACGAGCTTGTGGAATTTGGCAGGACATACGCGCATGAACGGGATTATGAAATAGATAATATGGGGGTGCTGGCGCTGTATAACCGCATCAGCAACATTCAGCGGCTGGATCAGCCGACCACCTTAACGGAGGTAAAAGATATCATAGACGAAGCGATTGAAAAGGCGGAAAAGAAATCCTGGAAAAAAGCGTTTTCAATTTTAACTTCCAGAAGATATACGGAGAATGATTATATCATCCTCAGAGAAAAAGACTTTGAAGAATAATAAATAAGCGGAGGGGTACAAGTATGGGTAATTTTTCGGAACTGGATATGTATTTATTCGGGCAGGCAACACATTATGACATTTATAAGAAGCTGGGCGCGCACCCGCAGGTGAAAGGAAAGAAAAAGGGAATCTGCTTTGCAGTTTATGCGCCTCATGCGCAGAAGGTATTTGTTTTGGGCGAATTTAACGGCTGGGATGAAACGTCCCATGAATTAAAACGCCTGGAACCGGAAACGGCAGGCATTTATGAGTTGTTTGTCCCGGGGCTTGGGACAGGCAGCCTTTATAAGTATCTCATCGAAACGCCCGACGGGCGCAAGCTTTATAAGGCGGATCCATATGCGAATTTTGCGGAAATGAGGCCGGGGACGGCGTCGCGTATTGTAGATATCGACCATTTTAAATGGTCGGACGATGCGTGGATGAAAAAACGCCAGGCATGTGAAACAATGGATGAGCAGCCGATGAGTATTTATGAGGTGCACCCGGGATCCTGGATGCGCCATCCGGGCTACGAAGAGGACAGCGGGTTTTATACATACCGCGAGGTGGCGAGGGCGCTTACGGATTATGTAAAAGAAATGGGGTATACCCATGTAGAACTGATGGGGATATCCGAATATCCGTTTGACGGCTCCTGGGGCTATCAGGTAACCGGATATTATGCGCCGACGTCCCGGTACGGTACGCCGGAGGATTTTGCATGGATGGTCAATTACTTCCATAAACACAATATCGGCGTAATCTTGGACTGGGTGCCTGCGCATTTCCCGCGGGACGCGCACGGGCTTGCCGAATTTGACGGCCAGGCTCTGTACGAATATGCGGATCCAAGGATGGGGGAGCACCCGGACTGGGGTACGAAAATTTTTGATTACGGCAACAACCAGGTAAAGAATTTCCTGATTGGAAGCGCGCTGATGTGGATAGAGCATTACCATGTGGACGGCCTTCGGGTTGACGCGGTAGCGTCCATGCTGTACCTGGATTACGGAAAACAGGACGGGCAGTGGGTAGCGAACAAGTACGGGGAAAATAAAAATTTAGACGCGATTGAATTTTTCCGGCATATCAATACGCTGATTACCGGAAGGAATAAAGGGGCCGTTATGATTGCGGAGGAATCGACCGCATGGCCGATGGTAACGGGACCCGCGCCGGACGGCGGCTTGAATTTCTCCTTAAAGTGGAATATGGGCTGGATGCACGATTTTCTGGATTATATGAAGCTGGATCCGTATTTCAGGAAAGACAACCACAACCGGATGACGTTTGCCATGTCGTATAATGCAAGTGAAAAATATATCCTGGTGCTTTCGCACGACGAGGTTGTGCACTTAAAATGCTCCATGTTAAATAAAATGCCGGGGCTGGGAGAAGACAAATTTTCCAACCTGAAAGTCGGTTATGCTTTTATGATGGGGCATCCGGGCAAGAAGCTTTTATTTATGGGGCAGGAATTTGCGCAGGATCACGAGTGGAGCGAGAAAACGGAACTGGAGTGGCATTTGCTGGATACGCCAAGCCACAAGCAGGTACAGGAATACGTCAAAGAGTTATTGCACATGTATAAGAAATATCCTGCAATGCATGAACTGGATCACAGCTGGGAAGGATTTGAATGGATCAACGCAAACGACGCGGAACGCAGCATTTTCAGTTTTATCCGAAAGAGCAGGGACGGCAAAAACTGCCTGCTGTTCGTGTGCAACTTCACGCCGGTGGCACGGGAAGATTACCGTGTGGGCGTACCGGAGAAAAAATCGTACCGCCTGATTTTTAACAGCGACGAAGCGCGCTTTGGCGGAAGCGGAAAAGAACGTCCGGCCAGCTACCGGGCAAAGAAGCAGGAGTGCGACGGGAAGCCTTACTCGTTTGCCTATCCGCTGCCGGGCTACGGCGTAGCCGTATTTAAATTCTCTTATTAAGCACAACAAATAAGAAGTCCTGTATTTTTACAGGGCTTTTTCCTTTTTCTGTTTATTTTTTTGCACAAATGGCCGACATAATAATCAAAGTGTTGGAAATTTAACGGAATACGAGGTAAGGCAAATGAAGATAGAACACGGAGCGCTGTTTGAACAGCCAGTGCAAAACGAACCGGTTTTTGCAAAAGCAAAAGCCACCACATCTTTTTCCAAAACGGCCGCAGCCAAAGCGGACAGCCTTGGCAGGTCAACCCGCCCAGGGCAGCCGGGCTATGCGAAGGACGAAGTGGCGGGCAGGAGCGCAATCGAAGAATTTGAAGAAAAGATAAGCGCTAAAATGGACGCCGCGGAACGCAAAAACCAAATGGCGGTTATGGCGCATACCATGACGGCAGAAGATTACCGTAAGGCGCAGGAAGCCGGTTTTTCCGTGCAGGAAACGGAAAGCGGGACGATTGTTACGGTACTGGATAAAATCAAAGTGCAGCTTGCAAAAGCGGGCGTGGACGTATCCGAAATGGGAGGTTCGCTGACAAAAGAACAAATAGAGGCAATCGGCGGCAGCGTTGCGGCGGTAAACCAGCTTGAGCAGTGCTTTGCAAACGCAGAACTTCCGGCTTCCGAAGAAAATATGACAGAAGGCTTAAAAGCGTACCGGCAGGCAGAGGAATTAAAGGAACTTTCCGAGGCGGCAATAAAATATATGCTGGATAACCGCCTGCAGCCGAGTATCGACAACCTGTATCTGGCGCAGTCGGCGATAAATACAAATGCCTTAGAACCCGCGGCAGAAGAAATTGATGCAGACGCTCTGCGGGGACAGATGGAACAGGTGATTGCGTCGGCCGGAAGCGAAGTGAATGAACAGGCCATATCGGACAGTGTGTGGATGATAAAAAACGGGATTCCGTATACGGCGGATAATTTTACATATATGCAAAAGCTTTTAGGGCTTAAGCTCCCGCCCGACGGGAAAGATACGGCTTTGGCTATTGCGGCCGCGGTAGCCGAGGGAGGGCGTCCCGGGGAGGCTATGCTTTTGCCGGAATATTCCGTAACGGCGCAGGCGGAGCATGCGGTGGAAGTGGTTACCGAGGCTTCGGACGAGGATCTTGCCTACCTGGTGGCCAATAATCTGGAACTTACAATCGAAAACCTGGAACAGGCCGCGCTGCTGCGCAAGCAGGGCAAGCTGGCAGACAACATAATAAAAAATGCGAAGGCCGGGACAGGAAGTACGGACGCTTCGGGAGCCTTGTCAGAAGGCGCGCAGCAAGGCGCATCCCGGCCGGCAGGCGAAGAGGCTATTTCGCTGCTGACGGCCAAACGGATTTTGGAAGAAACGCGGCTTGTTATGACGACCGAAGCAAACCGGGCGCTGCTAAAACAGGGGATTTCCATTGACACCAAACCTTTGGAGGCGCTGGTAGAACAGTTAAAGCAGCAGGAAAACAATTATTATGCGGCGCTTTTGAAAGAGGACGGGGAGGTTTTGGATCCGTCTAAAACAGAACTGTTTGCAGAAACAACACAGAAAGTTACGGATTTAAAGCAGATGCCCGCCTATGTGCTCGGAATTGCTGACGCGGGCTTAGATACGGTAAACCGGCTGCACGAAGCCGGAAGCGCCTTGCAGAAAGAACTGGACAAAGCCGGCGAACGCTATGAAACCCTGATGACGCAGCCCAGGCGGGATCTGGGGGATTCCATCCAGAAAGCGTTTTCCAATACGGAAGATATTTTAAAAGATCTGGGGCT
>CAJTLD010000010.1:32274-32521 GCA_910577065.1 uncultured Lachnospiraceae bacterium
GAGCGGGTACAGCGCGCCTTTGCCAGTCTGACTCCGGCGGTTGTCCGCGAGTTTATCCGCGAGGGACGAAATCCTCTCGATATGGATTTGGACGAACTGAACCGGTATGCGCAGGAAATACGAAACCGGATTTCGGATCCGGACACGGAGCGGTTCAGCGAATACCTATGGAAATTAGAGCAGGATAAAGGCATTTCCCCGGAGGAGAGAGAGTCCTTTATCGGCGTATACCGCCTGATAAACCAGG
>CAJTLD010000010.1:32542-39120 GCA_910577065.1 uncultured Lachnospiraceae bacterium
AAAACAGATGGCGCAGTGATTGGGGCGTTAGTCAGCCAGGGCGCGGAATTTACGATGCGGAATCTGTTAACCGCAGTGCGCAGCGCAAAAAAAAGCGGTATGGATTATAAAGTGGACGATGAATTTGACGGGATCCAGAAAGCGGAGAACGGGACGAAGTCCATTACGGAACAGATTGAAACGGCTTACCAGGCAGATTGCATGAAAGACGTTATGGAAACGCTGACGCCGGTGACTATGCAGAAGCTGCTTGCCTCCCCGGATTGGGAACAGTATACGCCGGAGCAGTTAAAACAGGCGCTTGCCGAGTATGCCGCGGCCGGAGAGGAACAGGAAAAAGCGCTTGACGACGCCTATATGAACGGGCAGCTGGCGGAGTTAAAAGAGGCGGCTGTGGCGGACGATGAAGTATACCACTTTTTGTCACGCTATGAGATTCCCAATACCATAAACAATATTCTTGCGGCAAACCGTTTGATAAACAGGAAAAGCCAGGTGTTTTCCAGGCTGTTTCGAAGCGAAGAGGTATTTTCCGGGGAAAAAACAGACTTTGCGCAGCTGAAAGAAGAAATACTCGGGCGCTTTGCAAACGCCCTAAAGACGCCAAAAGAAATGGCGGCGGCGCAGGAGGCATTGGCGGAAACAGCGGAAAACGTGATGAAAACCATGATTTCGGAGGACGCGCCGGTATCGAGCATGGATATCCGGGAGTTAAAGCTTATGAACGCCCAGCTTTCCATTGCCGGGAAAATGGCAAAAGAAGAGCAGTATACCATTCCCGTTTTGGTGGGAGGCGAGGTTACGAATATGTCCTTGAAAATTGTCCGCGGGGCCAAAAAGAAGGGCATGGTGGAAATTATGTTTGAAACCGCGAAAGCAGGCAAAATAGCCGCATGCATTGAAGCGAAGGAAAAAGGCGTATCGGGCTATGTGGCGGTGGAAAACCAGGATACAAAGGCGCTGCTTTCTTCCCATATGCAGGATATTACAAAAGGCTTTGGGGAAGAAACGGGCGATTTGCAGGTGACTCAGGTGTCGAATTTAAATTTTGCCCGGTTTTCCAATAACCTGGCCCAGCCGGGGCCTTATGACGGGCCTGAAACCGAAACGTACGAAGTACAGACGGCGCGGCTGTATAAAATAGCCAAGAGCTTTATAGAACATGTTAAGGAACTGGAATATTAGGCCGATATACAAAACAGAAATGAAAATGGCATTTACACGGATGTAAGAGCGCTGCACGGACGCGGACGAAGAATAGGAAGGTATCAGATATGAAAATTAATCACAATATGTCAGCGCATATTTCCAATGCGCAGCTTTTGAAGTCGGAGGAAGGTCTTGCCGCTTCCATTGAGCGGTTGTCTTCCGGAATTAAGATTAACAAAGCGAAGGACGATCCCGCCGGTATGGCGATTACCAACAAAATGCAGGCGCAGATTGACGGCCTGGCAAAATCCTCTGAAAATGCATCGAACGGCATCAGCGTGCTGCAGATTGCAGATACTGCGCTGGGTGAAATCACCAGTATGCTCCAGCGTATGCGCGAATTATCCGTACAGGCGGCGACCGATACGACGCAGCTTGAAGATCGGGAGGCGATCCAGCAGGAGATCGAATCCTTAAAAGAAGAAGTCGATCGGATTTCAAGGGATACGGAGTATAATACGAAAAAACTTTTGGACGGTACGTCCGATACGCGCGTTTATGCGGACGGCACGTCCAGAATGTCAATTACCGACGCCGTAAAACCGGGCGATTATAAAATGACAATCAATTCCGCCGCTACGCAGTCTACTACTATGACGGCCGTAAGCACCGGGACCATTCCCGAGGGAACCGTAGTTATAAACGGCGTGGAAATCCATATTTCTCAGGGGGAAGACGAGGCAAGCGTATTTGAAAAGTTAAGGCAGGGAGCAAGCATGGCGAATGTCAGCCTGATGGTAGTCGATCCTTCTGCCGTACAGGATTTCCAGGCGTTTCCCGCAACCGGAGGTTATGAGGCGCTGCAGCAGGCGTTTACGTTTGGGGATTCCCTGGCGTTCGTATCCGATGGGTTCGGATATTCTTCCCTTGTGGAGATTTCCTGCAGCAACAACGATCTTTACAGCTTTTTGGGACTGGACGGCGCGGTCAGCACGTCGGGCGAGGATGCGGACGTAGCGCTTGATCTGACAAGCGCGTTCGGAGCGCAGGCGACGATCAGTACGGACGGGAATAAATATAAAATTACGGATATGAACGGCTTTGAAATGAATTTTATGGTAGAGCCGGGAAAGACAGGCGCGACAGAGATAGAAGTAACGGATCTGGGGACAATGACGCTTCAGATCGGGGCAAACGAGCATCAGACGATGGATGTGCGCATTCCGAAGGTTTCAAGCGAAACGCTGTATTTGGACGAAGTGGACGTAACGAAGGCAGGGGGCGCCGGAAAGGCGATCTCAACGCTGGACGAAGCCATTTCCATTACGTCGTCCGTCCGTTCCGCAATCGGCGCATACCAGAACCGCCTGGAATATGCAGTCGAAAGCCTGGACGCGTCCGAGGAGGATATGACAAACGCGATTTCCCGTATCGGAGATGTAGATATGGCGAAGGAAATGACCGAATACACCAAATATACCGTACTGCAGCAGGCAGGAACATCCGTGCTAGCACAGGCGAACGATATGCCGCAGACGGTGCTTCAGCTCTTACAGTAAGAGGGCGGCGCAATGAATCAGGAGCAGGTGAAAGATTTTACCAGACGCATCAGCCAGTCGAACCGCGGCGGGCTGGTGGTCGTGGTTTATGATATTATATTTGCGTATCTTACGGACGCGAAGGAATGCCACAGCAAAGGCGACTATGAGGGATTCCGTACGGCGCTTCTGCAGGCGGGGCGCGGGGTGGAGGAATTGACGCGTTCGCTGAATTTCCAATATGCCGTCTCAAAGAATTTATACGCCCTGTATGTGTATGCAAAAGAATCGCTGGCAAAAGCCGTGATCAGAAAGAGTATAGAAGACGCCGGGGAAGCGGAAGCGGTTTTGGCGGAGCTTTATACGGCGTTTCAAGAGGCTGCAAAGCAGGATCATTCAAAGCCTCTGATGCAGAATACGCAGCAGGTATACGCCGGTTTTACCTACGGCAGAAATCATTTAAACGAAACGTTTCAGGAGCCGGATGCTTCCAGAGGATTCTTTGCATAAGAATCCTCTATTTGTTTGATTCGTTTTAAGAGGAAGCGGTAGCGCATCTGCAAAGATTGAACCTCGTAAATATAGCAGTCTATCAAATCCTGCTCGAGCACGCTGCCGAGTTTGGTGTAGGCCGCGTCCAGATCGTGCTCTGTCTGCTTCAAATCCTGCAGCAGCAAGTGGTAGCGTTTGTCGTGAAGGACGCTTTTTTTTGGAATCCGTTTCATTGTATCCCCTGCTTTCGTTATACTTGATAATTAAATTATAGTCATATAAAATGCAGAATATTCAAAATCAGGTTATATTTCACAAAAAAAAGAATATAGTATAACCAGGAGGCTGTGAAGCATGGATACAAGAATGAGTATGTTGGTGGTAGCGGGAATTTGCGCGGTAGTGCTTGCAATCGGTTTTTTGCGCAGCAAAGCGGAAATGCTGTTAAATTTTCTGGTGCGTACGGTGCTTGGGATTATGGCTATTTTTCTGGTGAATATGCTGTTGGCCGGAGCCGGGATAGAAGGCTCCGTGGGGATTAACCCGATTAGCGTTTTGACAGTTGGAAGCCTTGGCACAGGCGGCTTGGCGTTATTATATGGGATACTTTTTTATAATATGTTGTGAAAAATACACAAAAATGAAAAAATTTCCAAAAAACTATAGACAAATCAGACATCAGGCGATATAATCCAAAACTATACAAAAGAAGCGAGGTGGTGGATTGGAAGTATCAAACATTGGCTGCTGTTTTGTTTGCTGACAGCGGCGGCGTCGCAGGATCTTCGGAGCGGCAGGGTATCAAACAGGCTGATTGCCGCAGGTCTTATGACGGGCCTTTTATTTGGCCTTTTGGAACACCCGGTATGGGGTGTGTATTATTTTCTCAGGAACATATCGGTTCCTGTCATTCTTTTTTATCTTTTATTTCAAATGCGTGTCCTTGGGGCAGGCGATATCAAATTATTTTCCATGACAGGCGGAATACTTACATTGGGAGAACTGTGCAGCTGTATGGTTTACAGCGTTTTGTTTGCGTGCGCAGGAGCGGTTTTTGCCTTTGCGGCAGACCGGCGGAAGAGAACGCGGCTTTTTTGGGCGGCAGGTTATTTGTCTTACTGTCTGAAAAACAGGAGGGTAGAGCCGTACCGGCCGCCAAAAGGCGTGCAGGAGGAACCGTTTGCGTTTGCCGTATGCATTTTATTCGGGACGGCGGCAGCGCTGTATTATCCTATTGTATGGTAAGCGCCCAAATAACGGAGGTGTACGGTTGGTTCAGTTAAACATAGCGTTTTTGGACGAAGAAGAGGCGTACCTGGAGCAGTTAAAGGGCTACCTGGTGCGCAAAAAGGAAGTGTTTTTTAAAATACGCACTTTTACCCGCGCAGAGGCTTTTGAAAAAAGCTGCGGGAAAGAAACGTATGATGCGGTTGTAATGACGGCATTTTTCTGGGAGGCGGTAAACGGGACCTCAGGGCGGGCGAAATGTATTTTTCTGTGTGAAGATACGGATCAGTCTGTGCCTGCCGATTGCCTGTATGTCAGAAAATATCAGCCGGCCGAAAAACTGATGTGCCAGATTTCGGCAATGCTCTGGCAGCAGGAGCCGGAAGAGGCCGGTTATTTTCCGCAGAATACGGCGGAACTAATTGGGATCTATTCTCCGGTGCACCACGAGGATCAGATGCTTTTTGGAATGACCATGGCGCAGATTCTGGGGGAAACCGGAAAGGTTTTATATGTCAACCTGATGGGGCACAGCGGGTTTTATGGGATGACAAAAGCCGATGCGGACGCGGACGTCGGCGATTTGTTTTATGAAATGATGCAGGGCGGGCATGATTTTGCAACGGGGCTGCACAAGATACGGCAGAGTTACCGGAATTTTGACTATATCCCGCCTGTGGCCAACCCCGAGCATTTATCGGAAGTGTCAAAGCCTTTGTACGAAACGTTTCTGGCGGAATTGAAAAACTGCAGCGGCTACGATACGGTGCTTGTTGATTTTGGAACGGTCTTTTTGGGGTTTGCGGAAATGCTGCCGTTATTTCATACGTTTTACTGTATCGGAAAAGAAGGGATACAGAACCGCTGCCGGACGGAGGAATTTTTAGAATACCTAAACCGGGAAGGAGAGCATACGGCAAAACGCATGACCCGGCTTTTGCTGCCGGGGGAACTGCCTGCGGCAAGGGAAAGCAGCCCGCTTGACAGCAGCTTGTATGGCGGCCTGGGGGATTTTATCCGCGGCTGTTTGTATGGAGGGGCGGAAATTGGCGGATAAGGCGTATCTGATGTTAAAAGAAGCCGTGCTGGCAAAACTGGATCACAGCCGGGAACTGTCGGACGGGGAATTGTGGGGCCATATCGAAGCAGAACTTAAAATACAGGATAAAATGCGGCTGCTCTCCTTTGGGGAACGCAGGCAGTACGCAGACAGGTTGTTTGCTTCATTCCGTAAATTCGGCGTGCTGCAGGAATTGATGGAGGACGAGGACGTAACCGAAATTTCTGTCAACGGGCCAAACCGGATCTTTTATGAAAAAAACGGGGAACTGCATTTATCTCCAAAGTCGTTTTCGGGAGAGGAAGAACTGGCCGACCTGATACAGGCCATATGCGCGGGCGGGAACCGCATGGTAAACGAAGCTTCCCCAATTGTAGACACCCGCCTGCCGGACGGCTCCCGTGTCAATATTGTCTTAACGCCCATTTCTTTAGACGGATCCGCAGTCTCGATCCGTAAATTCCCAAAAGAACCTATGAATATAGAACGGCTGCTGGCATACGGCTCACTGTCGGACGAAATGGCCTTGTTTTTGGAAAAGCTGGTAAAGGCGGGCTATAACATTTTTGTATCCGGCGGCACGGGCAGCGGGAAGACGACATTTTTAAATGCGCTTTCCGAATTTATCCCCCAGGGGGAACGGGTTATTACAATTGAAGATTCTGCGGAACTGCAGTTAAACGGTATTCAGAACCTTGTACGCCTGGAAACGAGGGCGGCAGGCTTTGGCGGCGCAGCGCCTGTCGGCGTCCGGGAACTGATCCGCACAGCCCTGCGGATGCGCCCAAGCCGGCTGATCGGAATATATGGAGCAACCGCCCCTATAATCCCTTATTTTCGGTCTTTATTACAGGGTTTATATAATTCCTGTAGGAAAGCCTCTGTTTAAAGGCTTTTTAAATGCAAAAGACAAGTAACCTAAGTCACTTGCCTTTTTGCGGTGAAGTTGGCGCCATTATAAATGGTCTGGTAAATTAAGATTATATGCCTCTTCTAATTGCGATTTCAGCTTTTTGATTTCTTCTAAAGCCTCTTCATATTTGTCTTTGTATTTATTTTCAGAAACAATGTCATTTTTTATTTTATCCAGAGCTTTTTTTAAATCCCTATTT
>CAJTLD010000011.1:0-13284 GCA_910577065.1 uncultured Lachnospiraceae bacterium
GGTACGTAAACGGGATACTTTAGAGCCGTTTTATCCTGTCACACAGCGAACGCCGTATCCCCTGTCCTCTGGCTGACGGAACTTTGCCAACATTGTTCGCTCTAGTACTAGCCACATCTTCTTAAGTCTGTTATAATTATTAACACCAAATACCAATAAAAGGAGAAGGAACGTATGAAAAACACAAAACGACTCATCAGTTTCATTCTGGCGGCTGTACTGCTGTTTACTTCAGTCCCGGCCGCCGCTTTTGACCCCCCTTCGAAGGCGGAATCTTCCCTGGAAAACGGCTATGCCTCCTCTCCGGACGCTTACGCCATCTATCCGGCGCCGCAGCGGATCGAATACGGCGGCGGCAGCTTTTCGCTGGCACAGAAGGTATCCGTCGTCATCGGCGGCGACGTTGACGAAGCTTCGCGCGCCTTTTTGGACGAAATCCTGGAAAATTATGGGCGGACAGCCTCCCCGGCCGCTTCCGCCGGCACAGGAAGCCAGATACTGCTTGGCATCTATGGCAGCGGCGACGCCGCGGACGCCTGGTGTTCCAAAGAAGGCCTTGCAGCAGACGCGGAACTGTTTGACCGGACGGACGCTTATCTTTTGTGCGCCCGGAAAGGAACGATTGCTATTTTGGGCAAAGATACCTCCTCTGTATTTTACGGGCTTGCCACATTGCAGATGATGTTTTCCTCTTTTGCAGGCAGTAAATTTTTAAACGTACAGATCGAAGATTATGCCGGGATGAAAATGCGCGGGTTTATCGAAGGATTTTACGGCGGGTGGAATTATGAAGGGCGCGAAAGCCTGATGCGCTTTGCGCGGGACGTAAAGATGAATACCTATATATATGCGTCCAAAACCGACAGCTACCATATGAACGACGCGCTTTACCCGCAGGAAGACATTTCAAAAATCGCCGACCTGGTCAAAGTCGGCGAAGAAACGAAGGTCCGTTACTGCTGGTCTGTTCACATCTCTTATTTCTTTAACCGTTTATCGGGCAATGCCGTAGGCTCCGAAGCCTACAACAATGCGTTTAACGCCAATTTCAAAAAACTGACGGATAAATTCCAGCAGCTCTACGACGCAGGCGTACGCAAGTTTGCCATTTTAAATGACGACTTTGGAGCGGGCACGCACGCGGAAGTTGTCCGCCTGTTAAATAAACTGGACGACGAGTTCCTCGTGCCAAAGGGCTGCGACAACCTCACATACTGTATGCAGGGCTACAACAAAGCCTGGAGCAATACCGGGGAATTAAGCGCTCTTCGGCAGTTAAACAGTTCGATTGATTTATTCTGGACCGGGGACGACGTAAACGCTCCCATTACCCAGGAAACCGTTGATTTTGTAAAGGAACAGACCGGGCACGACGCCGTATTCTGGCTGAACTACCCGGTAAACGAACACGCCAAGTCCGGCGTTTACCTTGGAAATATTACGCATTACGCAAGAGACGGCGTAACAGGGCTTGCCGGGGCCGTATCTAACCCGTGCATGTATACCGAGGCCAATAAGCCCGGCTTATTCCAGTTGGCGTCGCTGTTCTGGAATAACAACAACTATCTGGCGCAGGCAGACAGAGTCTGGGAAGACTCTTTTAAATACCTGCAGCCGGAAGTATATGAGGCATACCTTACCATCGGAAGAAACGTCGCTAACTGTCCCGGTTCAAGCAGAGTTCCGGGCGGTTTTCCGGAATCGGAGTACTTAGCGGGCGCAATGGATTCGGTCAGCGCCAAAATCCGGGCAGGGCAGCCGATTGCTTCGGATGAAAACGCACTGTTCTTAAAAGAAGAGTTTGGGCGTATCCTTTCCTCTATCGATACGTTCCGGAACGAATGCAAAAACGACTCCTTAAAAACCGAACTGGATGCATGGCTTCATTCCCTGCACGATGTGGCGACGGCCGCACAGGCTGCCCTCACCGCGGCTTTTGACATGCAAAGGGGAGATGTAAACGGGGCATGGGGCGCGCTTGCCACTGCCGGAAAAGCCATGGAAACACAAGGTTCCTACGGTGCGCCCGGCACGGAGCAAAAAGCGCTTGCCGGCAGTAAACGCCTTGTACCGTTTGCAGCTAAAACCATAAACACCGTAAAAAACCAGCTGATTCCGTTTTTAAATCCGGCTTCCACCGATTTTACGCCTTCGTTCTATGCCGTATTAGGAGGCGCAGAACAGGTTGACTCCGCCGAATCCGCCAAAGCCTTTGACGGAAATACCGAAAGCTTTGCGCATTTTGGGACGAATCAAAAAACAGGCGACTATTTCGGCGCAGACCTGGGCCGGGAGATCACCGTAAACAGCATCGATATCCTGCAGGCGAAAAACGATACGCATGCGGACTTCTTCCACAACGCCGTTTTGGAATATTCCACAGACGGTTCCTCCTGGGAAACGGTTGAAGAATTTACAAACGACAGCGCGCCGCGCCACATTACGGTGGAAAACCTCTCGGTTAAAGCCCGCTTTATCCGGCTCCGCCTTACCAAAACCGGCACTGCGGATAAACAAAATTACTGGACCGATATCCGTGAAATCACAATCAACGGCGGCGCCGTAAAAACCGAGGATTACGGACTGTATGCAAGCGAAGGCATATCGGGCACGGTTACGGCGGAAAACCTGGTTTACCGTTTAACTCACAACGGCAGCGTTTCTCTGCCGGCAGGCGGCTATACCGGAATCAAATTCAAAGAACTCAGCGGCATCAAATCCGTAGCAAACGATTCTTCCGGCGCTGACGGGCTTACCCTGCAGTATTCGCTTAACGGTCTTATCTGGGAGGATATGCCGGCATCGCCGGATCAGGTTGCGGCCCGTTATGTCCGGCTTTATAACGGGACAGGCGGCGCAGTTTCCTTTACACTGGACGATTTCTCCGTCAGCGTTTACGGAAGCGCGATTCACCCTTCGGTTACAGAATACAGCGCCGAATATTCTACGTTAAATACGGCGCAGGGATCCGGCCAGTGGCCCGTCCTGTTTGACGGGGACGAGTCTACGTATATCTGGACAAACTCGGCGCAGCGGACTAACCATTATATTATTGTCGATTTCGGGGCGCAGGCGCCGATTTACAATCTGGATATTATTCAGCAGTCCGGTAATCCAAAATTTTATAACGCCGCGTTTTATCTGTCCGCGGACAAAAACGACTGGGGCAGCCCGATTATGTCCGTTGCAGAAGTAAACGGCGCCGTTACCGGGGAACACCGTACCGAAAAAGACGGCTTTATCCACATCGGGCGAAATGACCTTGGCGGCGTAAACGCACGTTACCTAAAAATACAGCTTACAAAAGACTCCGGCTATTTCCTGCGTATCAACGAAATTACCATAAACGAAGGCATCGATACCGCAGATAAGCCTATCGGCAAAATTTTCACCGAAAATATAACCGGCGGCGATCCGGACAAAATTGTTGACGGCGATATTTCCACGATGTTTACGGCGGACGCCCCCTCAGACGGAACCGCTTCCATCACTTATCCGCTGACAGAAAATAACCGGCTGTCGTTCGCGACATTTTTGCAGGATGCGTCGTCTGTTTCAAACGCGGTAGTAACCGCAGAAATTTTAAACGGCAATACCGTCGTCGAAAAACAAATCGGGATACTGGATCAAGGCATCAAAATGTTTAACATGACCAAAGAGGGAGACGTGCTTTCCTTTACCGTAACATGGCCGGAAGGCGCTACTCCTTCGCTTTATGAGATTATCCCGGTTCCGTATATCGAAGGCTGGAAGCAAGACGTCATGTCTGTTTCCCTTTCGCCTGAAACGGCAAAACTAAACGTAACAGAGACGCTTCAGATTAAGAGCAGCGTACTGCCCCTGCACGCTTCCAACCAATCCTTAATCTGGACTTCGGGCAATCCGGCGGCAGCCTCCGTCACACAAGACGGGCTGGTAACTGCGCTTGCAAACGGACAAACAGTTATTACGGCCACGGCGGCCGACGGCAGCGGCGCGTTCGCAACCTGCGCCATTACCGTTACGGGCGGCGCAGTTCCCCCATCGGAAATGAAAGTTTCTTCCGTCACGGTAACGCCTGCTTCCGCCACGCTCAAACCTGGCGCCACGCAATCCCTTACGGCGGCCGTTGCCCCGGCAAACGCCTCAAACAAAACGGTGTCCTGGGCTTCCAATAACGGCTCCGTAGCCAGCGTAGACGCAGCCGGAACCGTTACCGCGATAGCGCCCGGAACCACCGTGATTACAACTACAGCGGCTGACGGCAGCGGCGCGTTTGGAACCTGCGCTATCACCGTTCTTTCAGAAACAGAGAACACGGTACAAAAGGGAAGTACGCACGAAGCGAACCTCTCCCGTTATAAAGTAACTGACGCCGCCGCGCAGACGGTGGAATTTACCAAATCGCTGAATGCAAAGAGCACAAAAATTACGGTGCCGGATACCGTATCCATTTACGGGAAAAAATATAAAGTAACCTCCGTTGCCGCTTCCGCCTTTAAAAACAATAAAAAAATTACGTCTGCCACAATCGGCAAAAACGTAACTTCTATCGGCAAAAACGCGTTTGCCGGATGCGGCAAGCTAAACAAGGTTACCATTAAGAGCAAGGTTCTCAAAAAGATAGACAGCAACGCCTTTAAAGGATGCGGCTCCCTTAAAACGGTTACCATTAAGAGCAAGGCCATAAAAACCGTCGGAAAAAATGCTTTTAAAGGAATCAACAAGAACGCCCAGATCAAAGTGCCGGCAAACAAATTAAAGGATTACCGGAAACTGTTCGAAAAGAAGGGTCTTCCTAAAACCGTAAAGATTAAAAAATAAGTATTTGGGCATATAAAGAGGCTGCCGGAAACGAACCGGCAGCCTTTTGCTTTCTTATGCAGCGTTTACGGATCAGGTTGTGAAAAACTTTAATACCCTTCCGTTTTCGTTTTCCAGCTTTTTGCGCTGCATCATCAGATTGAAGGTACGCAGCAGTTCATTCTTCTTCTGCTCGGAAACCGCGCCGGGATAATCCAAATCTTCAATCCTGCTCTGGGACGCCGTCAGGTTGTAAGAAGCGTTTGCATTGTACGCCATAACGGAATCCAGGCGGTTTGATGTCGCCCCGAGGCCGGCCCTTGCGGAAGTTACCGTTTCAAGCGCCTTGTCAATGGCTGACAAATCAAAATTCCCGGTCACGTCATAATCCGCAATGCCAAGGGCGTCCAGCGTGGAATTGGGCATATTCACGGTAAGCCCGTCAATATTCGGCCCTGCCGCCACATGGAAGCTGTCGCGGCTCCCGTCAAGAAGATTCATCGTATTAAACGAGGTCTGGGAAGCAGTGTCAGAAATCGACTGCTTCAGCTGATCAATCTCCGCCTGAATAGCCCCCTTGTCCGCTGCAGTATACAAATCATTGGAAGCCTGCACGCTTAACTCGCGGATTCTCTGCAGATTGTCCGTAATGGAACTAAGCGCGCCGTCGGCGACATTGATCATATCCTGGGACATGCCCGCGTTACGCGTACCTACATCGTAACTATTCGTCTGGCTCTTAAGCTTCTCGGCAATGGCAAGGCCCGCGGCGTCGTCTGCCGCCGAATTGATCCGTTTGCCGCTCGAAAGAGACTGATAGCTGCGGTAAATGCTTTGATTTGAAATAGCAGAAATACTCATAATACATCCTCCTTTCTTCTGCACCCATCCAAAAAATGGTTTCTTTAATTTTAACCATAGCATATTTTTTCTGCATTTACAAGGAACTTTTTATGCATTTCCTCTTCATTATTTCACATTTGGTACGATATAAGTAATAAGAAAGTTCACATAAATTCATAAAAGGATTTAGAATACCCCGGCGCCAGGCGCAAATTTCAAGGAGGAAAGGAGAGGGGTTATGTTAATTGTCAGTAATGCTTACCAATATTATTTAAATGTGTACGGAAATTCCGCCGCGACGCGTTATGATACGCATCCGAAGAGCGAACTGCGGAATGTTTACAACGACATTGTAAAAATCAACAAAGAATCACCGCTGTATAAAATCCGGCGCAACAAGGAGATCCCCAAATTTTTAATCGACATCAAAGAAAATGCACGGCAGGCCAAAAACGTAGTATCTTCCCTGTCTGACAGCACCGAAGGTTTAGAAAGCGCATTCCAGAAAAAAGTCGCCGTTTCATCAGACGAAGGAATCGTAAGCGCTTCCTATATCGGCAGCGGCAAAGACGGGAACGTTTCACGCAGCCATCAAATCGAAGTGCGCCAGCTTGCGGCTCCGCAATCCAACCACGGGAATTTCCTGGACAGCCGCGCCCTGGATTTTGAACCGGGCGATTACTCGTTCGACCTGATTACGACGACAAATTCGTACGAATTTCAGTACACGGTAAAACCGGACGATACCAACCGTTCTATCCAGGAAAAGCTATCCAGGCTGTTTAATACTTCCGGCGTCGGCGTTACGGCCGAAGTGATTACCGACGAAAAGGATCGCAGTTCTTTAAAGCTTACATCCCGGCAGACCGGACTAAACGGCAATAAAACCGTACTCTTTGATATCAAGCCAAAGGCCGACGAAACTTCTATGGAAGCGCTCGACACCTTAGGCATTGACCGGATTACAACACCGGCCAGAAACGCCTCTTTCCTGTTAGACGGCATAGAACAGACTTCCTATTCCAATACGGTTACCGTCGGCGGCATATTTGAATTGACGTTAAACGGCGTCAGCCCGGAAGATACGCCTGCGCAGATTGGGTTTAAAACCAGCGTAGACGCCGTTGCCGACAACCTGCAGGAACTTGTGGATTCTTACAACAGCTTTATCAAAACCGGAGAACGTTATTCGAAGAGCCCGCAGGGAAACCGCCTGCTCCACGACTTCAAGAGTATATCTTTTTCTCACCGGGACAACTTGGAATCTATCGGGCTTATGATTGCAGAAGACGGCTCCCTTTCGGTTGATCGGGAACTTTTAGCAAACGCAGTGGAAACAAAGGACTTACGCGGTACGTTTTCCGTTTTAAATTCGTTTAAAAATTCCTTTTCCGCCAAAGCAAACTATGTTTCCCTCGATCCCATCCGGTATGTGGATAAAACAATCGTAGCCTATAAACGGCCGGGACAGAACAATTACCCGTCGCCATACCATTCTTCCCTGTATTCCGGGATGATGTTGGATCACCTTTGTTAATCTGCTGATCCAAAAAGAAGAACCGGCCGTTCGGTTCTTCTTTTTTATTGGGAAAGATATTTGTTTAAAATATATTCGGCGCGCTGTAAAAAGGTATGGTGCGCCTGTGCATACCGATACCCGTTTTCTGCAAGTTCCTCCATCCGCGCAGGATGGCAGAGCAGTTCTTTCACCAGATCCGGCAGCATTTGGATCTGCGGCAGTGAAAATGCCGCAAGGCACGGCTTATCCTCCCGCAAAAAAGAATCCTGTAAATACTTTGACGGATCCGTTACCACGGCGGCCTTCGCAAGCATACCGTTGATAATGCGGTCGTGAATCCCGTTCTTATACCAGGTCATCGTATTCAGCACAATTTTGCTGTGGTTCATCAACTCAAGCACCTGCGGCGCCAAAACCTTGCCGCCGTATATCAGGTTCGGGTTGTGGGCCCACTCACACTGATCCCAGCCCCCGCCAAAGACGGTTACCGGAATCCCGCTTTCTACCAACAGGCGAACCGACTGCTCCCGGAAAAAAGACGCGGCATAGGAATCAATAAAACGAAGTTCGTTGATCCAGTGGTTCAGTTCCCGCTCCGTATACCGTTTGCCTGCGGCAAGCAGATATTCTTCTATGGCCGACTCCGTCGTCTTCTGCGGATGGCGCATCAAATCAGATAACACTTCCTGCGTCAGGGCAAACGCGTCAAACTGTGCAATTTCCCCCAGATCCGGCACCAGCCCTTCCGCCACAAACCGGGAAAGCCCACCGGCGTACAGCACATCAACCGTACGCTCCTCCATAGCAGGATGGCGCATTTTTGCTTCCACCCCGGCATGGGGCATAAAATCAACCTGTTTCAGATGCGGGTAAAACCTGCGCAGAAACGCAGTGTGGTTGCGATCGGTACAAAATACAACCGACGTAGACGGCGCGCATTCGAGCGGGCGCGCATAGTGAAACGGATGATCCATCAGTATATTAAAATAAGGGATCCCCGTCTCTTCCCAGATATTCCCGCCTCCGTCAAACGAGAGATTATAGCCGATATTGTTAAACGTAACGACGCCGTCCACCGTTTCTTCTTCCAGGATTCCCTTAAGCTGCAGCAAAGCCTGCCCGCCGTGCCGGACATCGAGCACATGGCAGGTTCGGCCAAGCTGCCGGAACGCTTCCGAAAAGGATTCGATAAACAGATCTATCGTGTCATATATTCCGCGGATAAAAAGTAATGACCCGGACATGCTCCACCTCCGGTTTAGTACAAAGAGCCCGCTTCCGAAAACGGATAATAACGGAATACGGCTTTGCCCAGTATTTTTTCCTTGTAGACAAACGTATTGTCCCAATACCTTGCGTCATATGAATTATTCCGGTTGTCCCCAAGAACCAGATAAGCGTCCTCAGGCACTTCAAAATAGTACGGCCCTGTGGCTAATGTCCACTCTTCCTTAAGGTAATTTTCTTCCAGGGGCGTATCCGCACCGTCAATATAAATCTGAGCATCCTCGATTTCCACCGTTTCACCCGGAAGTCCAATAACGCGCTTTACATAATTTTCCGTTTCATCATCGGGATATTTGAATATGATAATGTCGCCGCGTTCCGGATTTTTCTTCCGGTAAGAAAGCCGGAACCCGAACAGCCGATCCCCTGTCATAATCGTGTTTTCCATTGAACCGGACGGGATATTTGCATTAATAATGACGTAATTTTTAACAAACAGAGCCGCTACTACGGCAAATACCAGCGTAATTGCCCAGCTAATCAGTTCCTTTGCAGCGCTTTGATCCTTGCGCTTCTTAAGCTTTTCTTCCTGGCTTAACATATTCCTGTACCATACCCTTTCTCTGTATCAAATTCCATTGCATTTATTCTAAAAAACCCGCCGCGCTCAGGGGATAGTAACGGAGAAATGCTTTTCCCAGAATCTTATCCTTCACAACAAACGTATTGTCCCAGTTTCGTGCATCGTATGAATTGTTCCGGTTATCTCCCATAACAAAATAAGAGCCTTCCGGCACCTCAAACGTATATGGCCCTGTATCCTTGGTCCATTCTTCTTTGAGGTAATCTTCTGTGAGGGGCGTATCCGCCCCGTCAATATAAACATGTGCGTCCCGTATGTCTACCGTTTCACCCGGAAGCCCGATCACCCGCTTGACATAGTCCATCGTTTCGTTATCCGGGCTTTTAAAGATAATAATATCTCCCCTCTGCGGCTCTTTGTTCCGGTAAGACAGGCGGAATCCGAACAGCCGATCCCCTGCACAAATCGTATTTTCCATCGACGCGGTCGGAATTTTTATATTCAGCAGCACAAATTTTTGGATCAGGGCGGCAAAAATAACTGCCGCAGCAAATGCGAGGATCCACTTAACCACTTCTTTAGACATGCCTTTTTCTTCCTGCTTTCTTCCGTTGCCATAATACTGCAAAATATGCTCTATAAGTATAACGCGAAACCGGACGATATGCCACCCTTTTTTCAAAATGCCGCAAATTTTTTGTGATCGTTCAGCCTGCGGCTGCGCCCCAATTTCAGTTACATGGATTTACATGCACCATGATGTGTTTTACCTTTGGAAAATTCTGCTCCATTGCGTTGTGTACCTGCTCCGCAATTTCATGGGCCTCCCGCAGCGTCTTTTCCCCATCGGCGCTGATTTCAATATCCACATAGATTTTATTTCCAAACATTCTTGTATGCAGCATATCCACCCCGCACACGCCGCTTTGGGCAAGCGCGCACGTTCGCATCGCCTCTTCCGTTTCATTGCCGCACGACTGATCCACCATTTTGCCAACCGCATCCTTAAAAATATCATATGCCGCCTTGGCGATAAACAGGCAGATAACCATACTTGCAATTGGATCGAGCGCCGGAAACCCAAGCCTTGCTCCGGCAATCCCGATTAATGCGCCTACAGACGAAAGCGAATCGGAGCGGTGGTGCCAGGCGTCCGCCATCAGTGCGCCGGAATCGATCCGCTGCGCGTTTATCTTCGTATACCAAAACATGGCTTCTTTTGACACAATCGAAAGCACGGCCGCCGCGAGCGCAAGGCGCCCGGGCGCCTTTAAATGGGCGTATCCGCCTGCAAATATTTTGCCGCAGGCCGAAACCCCGATTGCAAGCCCCGTGGCAAACAATACGGCTGACAGAATGACAGCCGCAACGCATTCCAACCGTTCGTGCCCGTAAGGATGCTCTTTGTCAGACTCCCTGCCTGCCATCCTGACCCCGATCATTACCACAACCGTACTGAATACGTCGGAAACGGAATGAACGGCGTCGCTTATCATAGCCCCTGAGCCTGCCACAACGCCCGCCAAAAATTTGACGGCGGAAAGCAGTACGTTTGCTGCAATGCTGACCGCCGAAACACGCGCCGCCACTGCCTGAAATTCCTTTTCTGACGGATAGGCCGCCTTTGTTTTATCTGCATTTTTTCCCATAGTTATTTCCTCCCATACTGTTTCTTAACCCCACCGTAATTGCCGGCATATAAAAACATCCGCGAAACAAGTAATAACTACTACTGTTCCGCGGATGCAGCGTCATCCACTGCTGCCTGCCAATCCCTCTGTTATCATATTATGCATCTTATGGCAAAAGGTCCGGATTTTTTACCTGCTGTTTGCCGGCTCAATATTAATATCTTTTCCTTTGATTTTCACATTCTTCATTGCCGCAAGAACTTTGTTCCCATACTCAATCGGCACTTCTACAAACGTGAATTTGTCATACATATCAATTGTCCCTACAACATCCCCGGAGATACCGCTTTCTCCCGCAACTGCGCCTAAGATATCCCCCGGTTTTATTTTCTGCTTTTTGCCTATGTTAATAAACAGGCGGACCATACCGTTTTCAGCTCCGGTATCGCCAAAATCGTAGCCGCCGCCCTTGCCGCCGCCGTATGGCGTAGGCGCGCTTGTGGCTCCGCCGATTTCCTGTTTCAAAAATGCGGCCGCAATATCCATTGCGGTAAAATCGGACTCGTTGATCTGCTTTTCTATAAAATTTATCATATCCCGCAAATCGGTTTCTTCTATCATGGCAGCGATACGATCCATGATTTTTTCCGCCTTAATTTGCGCGACGTCCTCCGAAGACGGTATCGGCTGCGCATAAATCTTTGTCTTGCAGTAGCGCATAATGTCCTTTAACTTGTAGACTTCCTTGCCCTTGACAAAGCTAAACGCCTTTCCGGTCCTTCCTGCGCGTCCGGTACGCCCGATGCGGTGCACATAGTATTCGTCGTCCTGCGGAATGTCATAGTTGAATACGGCTTCCACATCGTCAATGTCTAAGCCCCTGGCCGCAACGTCCGTCGCAATCAAAATATCGGTATTGCCCTTCCGGAAATTACCCATAACGCGGTCTCTCTGCCCCTGCTTCATATCGCCGTGCAGCCCTTCCGCAAAATAACCCCGCATAGTCAGTTCCCGCGACAGCTCGTCCACCATACGCTTGGTGTTGCAGAATACAATAGAAACCTTCGGATTATAATAATCCAAAAGCCTTGAAAGTACGTCTACCTTATCCTTGCGTTTCACATCATAATAGTACTGCTCGATATTGGATACGGTCAGTTCTTTTTTGGTCACCTTAATCATGGTGGCGTCATGCTGGTATTTCCTTGTAATCTCTAAAATCAGCTTTGGCATCGTCGCAGAAAACAGCACGGTCTGGCGCTCTTGCGGCAAATACTCCAAAACGGTTTCAATATCTTCGCGGAACCCCATGTTCAGCATTTCGTCCGCTTCATCTAATACAATTGTGTTTACTTCGTCGCACCGGATCGTCTTTCTGCGCAGATGATCCATCACACGGCCGGGCGTCCCGACAATAATCTGAATACCGCCTTTTAAGGAGCGGATCTGCTTTGTAATATCCTGGCCGCCGTATACGGGCAGAATTTTAACGCCGTGCATATATCTGCCCAAGTTGCGGATTTCCTCTGCAACCTGGATGGCAAGCTCCCTGGTGGGGGACAATACCAAAACCTGCGTGCTTTTGCGCGAAGTGTCTACCTTCTGCAAAATGGGAATACCGAACGCGGCCGTCTTTCCGGTCCCGGTCTGCGCCTGCCCGATCACGTCGCCGCCCTCTAAAACGGCCGGGATAGCTTTCGCCTGGATCGGCGTCATCTCTTCGAATCCCATTTCCTCCACTCCGCGTAAAATCTGGGGAATAATCCCCAATTCATCAAATCTTACTGTTTCCATACATTTCCTTTCTGTGACGGCGCACCGTTTTGTGCAGCCGTTTGCGCTGTTTGAATTAACTGTTCTTTTTCATACCTGCTCAGCCGTTTGATTTGTGCTTCCCGCCGCATCGCCTTTTCTTTTGATTCTGACTGCTCTAAATACACCAGCTTTACAGGTGTACGGGAACGCGTATATTTTGCACCTTTCCCCGCATTATGGGTTAAAACCCGCTTTTTTATATCATTTGTCCAGCCGGTATAAAACGTGCCGTCACTGCATTGTACAATGTATGTATAACTGATATCCGCCTGTTTTCCCATGGGCACACCGTCCTGCTGCCGACCGCCCATCCCTTCTCAAAACACGGCGGCTCTTCTTCTCACATAACAGAAACGGGCGTCCCGCATCAATCACACGCGGGACGCTCCCTCTGCAAAATTACGCTGTCCTCTATTATAGGTTGCAGACCAAATAAAAGTCAAGTAAAATTTCTATTGAAAAAATTCTACCGGATTGACCGGCGCTCCGTCTTTTTCCAGCGCAAAGTATACGTTGCTGCCTTCGAGCGCATAATATTTGGTCGGCTCACTGACAAATCCTATCGTGTTCCCGGCTTCCAGATAAGCCCCGGCTTCGTAAGGCACCTCTTTTAACTGCCCGTAAACAGCCGTATAGCCGTCCCCGATATCCATCGTCACCGTACACCCGGTTACTTCATTCGTCGAAATATCCGTAATTTTACCGCTTGCGGCGGCTTTTACCTTGTCGTTGACATTTCCGGAAATGATCATAGCCGGATTATATTTGTACTGATCCAGCGTAGTAAAGTACACCGTCTGATCCATACTGTAGCCCAAAATCACAGAACCGCTAACCGGCCAAAGCAAACCCGCCTCCGTATCAAAATGCAGTTCAACGGCAGG
>CAJTLD010000011.1:13315-22584 GCA_910577065.1 uncultured Lachnospiraceae bacterium
CTGCGCCGTATCCGGCTCCAGATCCGCCGCCGCTTCGCTGTCCGCCTGCGCGGTATTTGCGCCGGTATCTATTACCGTCTTTTGTTTGGGTTTAATTACGGTAGACGCAATAACGGCTTTCTTTTCCTGTTCTTTTTGTTCTAAGCCTTTTTCTGTTTCCTGTTCCTTTTTTGCAACAACTTTTTTGCTGATTTCTTCGGCCTCCGCTTCTGCAAGCTGCTCAGAAGGCTCCGGTTCCCCGCCGCCTCCCCGCCCGGCAAGCATCGATACGCCTGCAAGCCCCAATACGGCCGCTACTACGCATACCGCAGCTATTTTATACTGGTTTCTCCGAAAAAAAGCACTTCCTCTTCTCATTATTATCACCATCCATAGTCATATTTGCTGTTTGCTGACTATAGTCTGTGCGGATTTTGAAGTTTTATTCAATGATACTGCGTAACAAATTCAATTCCGTCGTAAAAATATTTTAAAATATCCTTATACTGGTAACCGTTCGCGGCCAGTTCATTTGCCCCAAACAGGCTGACGCCAAGGCCGTGCCCCAGTCCTTTTGTCACTACGCGGATTTCCCCGTCCACTTCTTTGAGGGAAAACGCAGACGAATTCCAATTATATGTAAGGCGCACTTCCTCCCCGGAATGCGGCTTCCCGTCAATTACCACCTCCGTCACATAACCGGCCCCGTCGCGTTTTGTCACCTCCATCCTGCCCAGAACCTCGGCCGCCGTAATCTGGTCTTTTGCCTGCCTGGTTTCCTCACCGAACAGTTCCCCGCCTTTTTCCACCAGCTGTTTGGGCGTATAAAATACGACTTTTAAAAAGTCTTGCGACTTGATATCCATCCTGCTGTCCACGCCTTTTAAATAAGGATACTCCCCCTCCCCGTAAAGTTCCGCGGCATTTCTGGTATACCCGGCGCTGCTCCGGTGAAAATCGGCCCGGATATAACTGCCGCCGTTTACCATAGCGACGCCGCTAGTCGCCGAAATACACTCTTCTATGCGGCTGTAATAATCCGAAAAATTATCCTGCCCCCACAGGCGTATCATTTCCCCCTTTGTCAGCCCCTCCGGCAGTTTTTCTCCCTGTTCCATAGCCCGCAGACAGTTTGTCCTCGCAATCACCGTCTGCGCTTTCATCGCTTCCAATTCCGTATCTATTGCGATTTCATTCGCCACTATTCCGGGCAGGATATCTTCATCAAACAAAATTTCTGTCCCGCTCTCCGTCCCGTCCGCTTCTTCCATTTCAAACGGGCCTTCCCCGGCTCCCTGGAACAGCAATGTAAATACGATTGGAATCAGTATAAAAAATGCCGCTGCACAAAATACACGATAAAAAAATTGCTTCATATATTAAATATATGAAGCAACTTTGCAGATTATTCCGTCAAACTGTTTTTCAGCTGATTGCTTAACGCCGCAAACTGCATAAGAGAAAGCTTCTCCCCTCTGATATCCGCCAAAAGACCAAGCTGTTTTAACGCCTGCTGCACCTGCTCTTTGGAAAACGGCAGGCCGGCCGCATGGGAAACCCCGTTTGCCAGCGTCTTCCTTCTCTGGTTAAACGAAGCCCGGATAACCGCAAACATCAGCCGCTCATCCTCCGTATCCACCGGAGGGGACGCATACCGCGCCAGGCGGATAACAGAACTTGCCACCGCAGGCCTTGGCATAAAGCAGTTCGGCGGCACATTTGCCACAATTTCCGGCTGCGCATAGTACTGCACAGCCAGAGACAGCGCCCCATACTCCTTGCCTCCCGGCTTTGCCCGCATACGTTCCGCCACTTCCTTTTGCACCATTACGGTAACGCTCCGGATAGGCGCGCGGCTTTCAAACAGGCCCATAATAATCGGCGTTGTAATATAATACGGCAGATTCGCAACTACTTTGATAGACCTGCCGCCGTTTTTCTGCCGTGCAAGCTCTGCGATATCCAGCTTTAAAACGTCTACATGGATAATTTCTGCATTCGGGTAGCCCGCAAGCGTCTCTGTCAAAATCGGAATCAGGTTTTTGTCAATTTCAACCGCCGCCACATGGCCCGCATGCTCGCACAGATACTGCGTCATAGTCCCAATCCCCGGCCCTATCTCCAGTACAAAATCCTCCGGCCCAATATCCGCTTCCCGGATGATCTTATCCAGGACATGAGAATCTATCAAAAAATTCTGACCAAACTTTTTTTGAAAACGGAAATTATATTTCTGTAATATTGCAACGGTATTCTGCGGATTTACTAAATATGCCATATCTGCTTTTTCTGCCGTCCCTTCCTTAATTATGGGACTATAGTATCATTGATTGAAAAATATTACAAGGCATAAAAAATGAACGTGGATCCTATGGATCTTTTATAAAAAATGTTTTATGATATAAACAGTTAAAATATGGTATAAATTACGTGAGGAATAATAAAATGAAGCGGAAACACAAAATTTTTTATTCATTGCTCATTGCTTTTGCATTAGCCATTGTCTGCCTGGTCACTTTTTTTTATTTACGGCAGCTCAACCGCACTGTTTCAGATAATATTATAAACTCCATCAGCGAAATTGCAGAGCATGACAAACAAACCATCCAGTATTGTATCGAAACCTCCTGGAATAACTTACAACAAATCCGGAAACGGTTTAACCGGTATGGCTGCAAAACCATACGGGATATTGAAACGTGCATGAACTTAGAATGCTCCGCAAGCGATTTTACCCATATTTACCTGATTGCAGAGGACGGTACGGTGTATACCGATCAGTACGCCGCCTATCCTCCGGATACGAACAATCCGAACTCTTGTTTTGATTTCCTCTCGCTTTTTTCGAAAGGCAAAGATCATATGATTGCCCGCTTTGACGACAACATTCCGGATGCAAAGCCGCTTGAAAAGAATATCCTGTACGGTATCCGCCTGAAGGATTTTGCCATAGACAATACGCAGATGGCTGCGTTAATCGGCGTCAGCAGCGTTTCTTCCATCCAGGACAATATGGTTATCGACAGCTTTATCCGCGACGGAAAAAGCCGCGGCTACAGCGCCCTGATTGATCTGGACGGAAACTTCATTGTGAATGTCAACAAGGACATTATGCTCAGCCACCACACAAACCTCTTTGAACATTTGTCAGAAGCCGCATTCTGCGAACTTACAAACCAGGAGATCTCCCGGCAGATTTCCCGCTCGGAAACCTTTGGTTTTTATCATGCCCATAAAGCGGAAAAATACAAAGAGTTATATTATCTGATTCCATTTAACGAAAAAATCGACTTGTATTTCGTCATGTCCGTGGCGGAAGAAGTTTTTGCCGAACAGACCGGGGCGCTGACGACTATGAGTATCGCTACGTTAGCGGTCAGTATGCTCACCGTAATCAGCATGCTCCTTATCGTAATGAAAAACCGCTTCAAAACCATAGCCGCCGCAGAAAAGGCCCGGGCGCAAAAAGAGTTCCTTTCCAATATGAGCCACGAAATACGCACGCCTTTAAACGGCCTGATCGGCATAAATCACCTGATTATGGTGCATATTGACGACAACAGCCAAAAGCCCCAGATCAAAGAATGGCTCAAAAAATCCCACGGTACAGCCAACTACCTGCTGTCTCTGGTAAACGATATCCTCGACATGTCAAAGCTTCAGGCCGGCAAAGTTGATATCATAGACGAACCGCTTCTGATAGACGGGTTAATTGATGAAATCGCGGCCATGCAGGCAGACAATATTAAAAGCCGCGGCGTGGAATTTATTGTGGAAAAGGATATTCCCTTCCCCTGCGTCAACGGCGACGCCACGCGCACCAAACAGATTTTAATGAATATTGTCGGCAACGCCGCCAAATTTACACCCAAAGGAAAATACATACGCCTGTCGGCAAACCAGAAGAAAACAGACGATTTGCATGTAATCACCACGTACCGGTGCGAAGATACCGGAATCGGCATTTCCAAAGAATATCTCTCCGAAATCTTCGACTCCTTTAGCCAGGAAAAAAACAGAAAGCAGGACGGAGCCAAAGGAACCGGGCTTGGTATGGCAATCAGCAAATTGCTTGCAAACGCAATGGGCGGCGATATTACGGTAGAAAGCGAATTGAATGTGGGAAGCGTTTTTACGGTTACTATCCCGTCCCGGATTGTAACGGAAATCCCGGACTATCTGGCAAACCGGGCTGATCCGGCTGCGCACCCAAAACTTCCTCTGCAGAAACCGGACGGCAAACCATTAAACATCCTGGTAGCCGAAGATGTGGAATTAAACGCTGAGGTTTTGCTTGAAATTTTATCTATGGAAGGCTATAAAACCGCACACGCCGGAAACGGCCAGGAAGCCGTGGATTTATTCCGCAATTCCGAAACCGGAGAATTTGATATTATTCTGATGGATATGGAAATGCCTGTTATGGACGGCTGCAGCGCCGCCTGCCAAATCCGCAAACTAAACCGCCCGGACGCCAAATCCGTTATCATTTATGCCTGTACGGCCAACACGTTCCAGGAAGACCGGGAGCTGGCTTTAAAAAGCGGTATGGACGGATTTTTAACAAAACCTATCGACATTAACGATATGCTCCAAAAATTAAACAGTTGCCGCAAGTAACAAAAAAAGCTTCCGGACGCGCCGGAAGCTTTTTATTTCTTTTTTATAAGCGTTTGAGCAGTTCTTCTCTCTGTGCCTCAAAACCGGGTTTGCCAAGCAGGGCAAACATATTTTTCTTGTAGCTTTCTACGCCAGGCTGGTTAAACGGATTTACGCCTAAGATATACCCGCTTACGCCTACCGCAAACTCGAAGAAATAGAACAGCTCGCCCAAATAAAACTCGCTTTGTTCAGGGATATTCACCAGAAGATTCGGTACATTCCCGTCGGTATGCGCAAGGATTGTGCCGTTCATCGCATTTTTGTTTACGAAGTCCATATCCTTCCCGGCCAGATAGTTAAGACCGTCCAGATCGGCCGGTTCTTCTTCAATAACTACGCTTCCCCTGGCATTTTCCACACACAGAACTGTTTCAAACAGGTTTCTTGCGCCGTCCTGGATAAACTGCCCCATAGAATGCAGATCCGTCGTCAAATCCACGGACGCCGGGAATAACCCTTTCTGATCTTTTCCTTCACTTTCACCGTACAACTGTTTCCACCATTCGGAAACATAGTGCAGGGCCGGCTCATAATTTGCCAGAACTTCCACTGTTTTCCCTTTCCGCAGCAGAATATTGCGCAGCGCCGCATACAGCAGGGCGTCGTTTTCTTCAAATTTCTGTTCTAAGGCCAGCTTCCTTCCTTCCGCTGCGCCTGCCATCAGCTGATCGATATCCGCTCCGCTTACAGCAATCGGAAGAAGCCCGACTGCCGTAAGCACCGAAAACCGTCCGCCGATATCGTCCGGAACCACAAACGTTTCATATCCTTCTTCGTCCGCCAGTTTTTTTAAGGCTCCCCTTGCTTTATCCGTAGTCGCATAAATACGTTTTGCCGCTTCCGCTTTGCCGTATTTGGCTTCCAGCTTTTTCTTAAAAATCCGGAATGCAATCGCAGGTTCTGTTGTCGTGCCGGATTTGGAAATTACGTTTACGGATAAATCCCGTTCTCCAATCACATCCAAAAGCCCTTCCAGATACGCCCCGCTGATGTTATTTCCCACATAGTAAATTTCGGGCGCCTTCCTTATCTCTTTCGGGACATTGTTATAGAACCCATGCCTTAAAAATTCAATTGCGGCCCTCGCCCCGAGATAAGACCCCCCTATCCCGATCACTACAAGAACTTCCGAATCGGCCTGTATTTTCTTTGCCGCTTCCTTGATCCGTGCAAATTCTTCCTTGTCATATGCCTCCGGAAGATCAATCCATCCTACAAAATCATTGCCTGCGCCGCTTTTTGACACCAAAAGTTCTTTCGCGTCCTCCGCCAGCTTTCCCATAAAACTGATTTCTTCTTCGCTGACAAATCCTGCCGCTTTTGAATAATCCAATGTAACCTTACTCATAACCTAACGCTCCTTTGCCATAAACATTTGTGCATTTGCTAACTATTACACATCCTTCCTTATTTTAGCAAACCGCCCGCCATTGTTCAAGCCCTAAAACATCTCTGATATGACTTCCATCAAAAGCTTTGCATCCGCTTCGTCTTTAAGCGTTTCCTGTAAAAGCGCAGGATCCGGCTCCGGGGCTTTTTGCTCCTGTTCTTCCTTTGCGCCGGCCTCTTCTGCAGGCGGCGCTTCCTGCGTATCTTCCGCTAAAATCACCTCAAAATACTTGCGGATTTTTTTACAGATTTGGTGTACCTCCCGCCTTGTCCTCGTCACCTGAAACAAAATCAAAAGCCATATAAATAAAACAATGCCCCCCGCCCACATGGCAACGGCCACGATATTTTCTCTTAGGTATAAGATAATCTGCTCCTGCTGCATATGTAACCTCCTTTTTCTTTTTACACATATATTATAAGAAAAAAGCCATGGCAGGGAAAGGGCTTGTCCCGTATTTTTCGCCGCAAGTTTTGACACG
This sequence comes from uncultured Lachnospiraceae bacterium, assembly GCA_910577065.1. GTDB lineage: Bacteria > Bacillota > Clostridia > Lachnospirales > Lachnospiraceae > Roseburia_B. The sequence goes on from CAJTLD010000011.1 coordinate 19,828, forward strand.
AGGCGTCAATCCAAATCCTCCCTGGGTATCAGATAGCCGGATATACAGCAGCTTTTCTTCTCATCTACCATTACAAACCGGTTATTGGGCGAAGAAAGCACAATATCGCTCACCACTCCCACCGAGGTAATATCATGCTTGCTGCAAACCCAATAAATGCGATCTTCCGAAATAGAAAGTTCCAGAATCTGATGGTTCCAGTCTTCCCCTCTTCCGCAGCTGGGTATGCAAATCCCCCGTATCCGGAACCTTAGCTGCCAGAAACGCGCCACCAGTTCCGAACCATATCTGTTTAGATTCGTATTTCCAAGCATCAGGATCCCAAACCGCAGCGCGCCTTTCTTTACCTGCCTGTGGCGCTGCATGACGTCATAATCCTTGTCATGCAGGCACTTTATCATGCAGCCGGTATCTTGCGGCGCCCCGCCCCATATCATGCAGCCGCCCGGCTGCTGAAATTCCTTTTCCGTCACAAAACTGTCGTTCTCACTGGACGAGTCATACAGCGGGCCTTCAAACATGGTTATTGTCGTCGCCGGGGAACTTCCGAATTTTTTCAGAAATTCCTGCACCAGGCGTTCCGTCTGGCTTGCATAATCCTCATACACATTATTTGACATTTCGCGGATATTTTCGATATGGCTGAAATAGTCCCTGGTAAAATTAGAAAACAAATGGATATCCACTCCATAGATACCAAAATAGAACAGCCAATTATTTTCTACAATATAACCTGCCTGCACCACCGGGACCGCGTAGCCTTCCATTTCCCCGATTAGTTTTAACGTATCCCTGTCAGCCTGCTCAAAATGTATGCCGGGTTCTAACTCTTCCGGACTGCAGCTAATCGCCGTGCCGTTTCCATAGAGGAAATAGATTTGCTGTATTCCCGCATTTTTTAGAAACTGATACGGTGATTTTAAAAATTTTGTCAGATCTTCCTCTGCAGCGCCGCTTTCTTTGGTCTCCTCCATCAAAGCCAGCCGTTGAATCGGAGCGTAATACGGCAGTACAATTGTAGTTATATGATATTTTTTTAACATATAAATCAGTTTATTGAGATCTTTTAACGTATAACCGCCCAGAATTAACATATCTATTTCTTTCGGAATCGTCTTTTCCTGCCGGAACAGATCCGAACTTTTTTTCTTCCTGCTGCTGCGGTAATAGCTTCCAACCATATAAATATAATTTGTGGTTTTCTGATTATCTTTGTCAAATACACTTCCGATATGAAACAGGCTTCCATCCAGATTTTTAAACAAATAACGAAAATATCTTCCTCGCATTCCCCATTAACTCCCTGCGGCATTCTTTTATTGTTCCATAAACGCCGCCTTAACAGGCAGTCCGTTCAAGGTATATTTTAATGAATCCTAAGGTTTTTACAAGTCTTTTCTTGACATTTTAACACAAGAGTATAATATAGTTAGATATCAGCATGAAAGGAAAAGGTATTTTAATATGAAAAAAATTGTATTAACCGGAGGAGGGACAGCCGGGCATGTCACGCCGAATATCGCGCTGATCCCCGGACTGAAAGAAGCCTCGTATGAGATTAGCTACATTGGATCGTACCGCGGTATGGAAAAAGAATTGATAGAGGCCGAGCATATACCCTACTACGGAATTTCTTCCGGAAAACTCCGCCGTTACCTCGATCTCAAAAATCTTTCGGATCCCTTTAAAGTTATCAAAGGCTTCGGGCAGTCGCTGCGCCTTTTACGCAAACTCAAACCGGATATCGTCTTTTCAAAAGGCGGATTTGTTTCCGTGCCGGTTGTCCTTGCCGCCAAATTCCGTAAAATTCCCGTAATTATACACGAATCCGATATAACGCCCGGCCTTGCCAACAAAATTGCCATACCTGCCGCCAAAAAGGTCTGCTGCAATTTTTCGGAAACCTTAAAATACCTTCCCAGAGACAAAGCCGTCCTGACCGGATCGCCCATCCGCCAGGAACTGCTGTCCGGCAATCCGGAGTACGCGCGTTCTTACTGCCATTTTAATTCCAAAAAACCCGTGCTTTTGGTAATCGGGGGGAGTTCCGGTTCCAAAGCCATCAATGACGCCGTCCGCGCCAAGCTTCCCGCGCTTTTAAAAGAGTTTCAGATCATACACCTGTGCGGAAAAGGAAATTTGGACGACAGCCAGGCCAAAACTGCCGGATACGCCCAGTTTGAATACGTCAGCCAGCAGTTAAAAGATATGTTCGCCCTTGCCGACGTCGTCATATCCCGGGCCGGGGCCAATGCAATCTGCGAACTGCTTGCGCTCCGCAAACCGAATATCCTTATCCCGCTTCCAGCCGCGGCCAGCAGGGGCGATCAGATTCTAAATGCAAAATCCTTTGAAAAACAGGGCTTTTCTTTCGTATTAGAGGAAGAAAATTTAACGGCCGACACCCTTTGTTCTGCCGTGCGTACCGTATCGGCCAACCAAACCGGCTATAAAAAGGCAATGCGTAAAAGCGGCCAAATGGACTCGATTGAGACGATTTTACAGTTAATTGAAAAAGAGCTTGCACATTAGTGCAAGCCCTTTTTTATCTGTTCGCATATTTCTTTTGTCTCTTCTTCCGTAAATGTCTCATGGTTCCAAATCAAAATATCGTCATTTTTCATCCCCACATAACGCGGTATCAAATGCAGATGAAAATGGAACACCGTCTGCCCCGCTACTTCTTTGTTGTTCTGCACAAGGTTAAATCCATCGCAGCGAAGCGCCCGCGTCATATGAATGGCAAGCTTTTTCGCA
>CAJTLD010000011.1:22609-32318 GCA_910577065.1 uncultured Lachnospiraceae bacterium
CCACTTCCGCGTCAATTTCATACAAATCCGCGAAATGCTCTTTGGGGATAATCAAAGCGTGCCCCTTTGAGGCCGGCGCGGCGTCTAAAATGACCCGGAACGTTTCATCTTCATATATCGTATTTGCAGGTATCTCACCCGATGCCAGTTTACAAAAAATACAAGTATTATCTTTCATTTTATCTGCTCCTTTTTGTCGAATTTTGTAAGACATTTATGATTGAATTACACGTTTTGAAATGCTACACTATTTCAAATCCGGCGTCTTTCACGCCGCTTTTAGGAGGAATCTGCATGACAAACGAAGATTACCAGAAAATCTTTCATGAAATTAAAAACCACATTGCTTTTATCAACAGTTCGCTTCAGTTAATCGAAAAATCCCATCCGGAAATCAAAGAATTTGCCTATTGGAACGATTCCATGCTCGAAATTTCTTCCCTGAAAAGGATGCTGATTGAACTCAATGCCGCGCGTTTAAGCAGCGATCTTACCGTGCAGAAAACATCCCTAAAACAGTTTCTGCCGGAACTTGCCCACTCCTGCACGGCTGCATTCCAATCTAAGGACTTTGGCTTCCAGATTGATCTGGAACCTGCCCTTCCGGAACTTGAAATCGATCCGGACTGGCTCAAACGGGCTCTTTTTAACCTTATCAAAAACGCGTTTGAAGCAATGGGAGGCGCGGGAACCATAAATCTTGCCGCCTGCCTTGACGGTTCCTTCGTACGCCTGGATATTACGGATTTTGGCGGCGGAATTTCTCCGGAATACCTGCCAAAGCTTTTTACGCCCTTTGCTACGACAAAACCGGGCGGTACCGGCCTTGGCCTGTTAATTGCCCGGCAGATTGTAGAATCGCACAAAGGCCGTCTTACAGTCGAATCCCGCCCGCAGGAAGGCTGTACGTTCTCCGCCTTCCTTCCCATCCCCCGCGCTTAAAGCGTATCCTTAATTTTCGTCAAAGCTGAATATCGTATCCAGCATCCGAAGGGTCTTAAAATTGCCTTTCGCTGTCATTACCCCCGTCATAAACGCCCGCTGAAACGTCATCCTGCCGTTGATTATACTGTTCATAATATCAGAACTGAGTTTGGCGTAAACGTCAATATTCTCCTCATTGCCGTAATAACAAGTAAGCTCGTCCCCGCGTACGTCCAGATACAGCGGCTGTTTCCTTCCTTCAATCATAAACAGATAGGAAGCCCGGAAGCCTTCCTCCGGAATAAAATGGCTTTCAAATTCTTTGATAAACATTTTATCGTCCGCTTCATTGCTTTTTCCCAGAATATCTTTAAACATGGAAGCTAATTCTTCGATATCTTCTTTTTGTTTTTTGACATAACTGTCGTCAGATACATACTTGGAAAGCTGTTCGCTTTCCTGGGGCGTTAAGTCCATGGACTGCGTCCGCAGCACGGTCTGTTTTATTGCCTGGTTGCTGCTCGGAAGCGCTTTCATTTTCTGTGAAATCGACCGGTAAAGGTTTTCTGCTTTCTTTTCGATGATCAGCGTATATTCCTGATTCATTTCAAAGCTGACCAGGTCTTCCACGTATCCGCACAGGCCGCTGCAGGGCTGTCCCCCCAATATTACCCATGCGTTTTCAAGCGCCGTTACGCCTTCCCGCTCGCCGTATGTGGTAGACATTACAATCGGCTGCATATAAAGCGAACTCATCATTTCCTTGTCCCCATACAGCCAGCATGCGTCTAAAAACTGCTGCATATAACCGCCGATTCCAAGCCACTCCACCGTCGTCGCCAATATAATGCCGTCCGCGTCCTTAATCGTATGGGGCAAAGTAGAAATCTCATTCTTGTGTTCGTATATATTATAACGTTCCACAGTGACGCGCAGTTCCTTTAACACATCTTCCATTTTATCCAGCACATATAAAGTAGGATCATCCAGCAGGCCTCTTCCACCGTAGTATATCTTGATTTTCATAGCTTCCTCCATCCTTAAGCCAGGATCCGCCGGAAAACAGTTTCCGGCGCGCTCCGTTACCGCTTCGCAATCTATTCTATAGTATATTAATTTTAAGAAGGAAAATCAATATACTAGATGTGATTTCTTTTGCTATTTCGGATTTTGGATGCAGCCGCATAAATGCCGCCCAGCAAAAAGCCTCCCAAAAGGCCTCCGATATGCCCCCAGTTATCCACGCCTGCCGTCGTAAACCCAAAATACAGGCTTAAAGCGGCCATGCCCATAAGTCCTTTGGCCGTCAGTGTCCCCACCCTGCCCTTATGGAATACCGCCCACGCAAGCAGGCCTCCGATTACGCCGAACACACAGCCCGACGCTCCCGCGGACACGGCCGGGTTCATAACCTCTGTTTTATCATACAGGGAAAGGACGCTGCCGCACAGCCCCGAAAAAAGATATAACATGCCAAAACGGATGCTGCCCGTCACCGCCTCAAGCCGCATTCCCGTAAGCCCGAGCACCAGCATGTTATTCATAAGGTGATCTGCGCCGAAATGAAGGAACATACAGGTAAACAGCCTGTAATATTGGCCGCCCTGTATAATATACGGCCGGTAAGCCGCTCCGTGAGAAAGCATAAATTCGCTGTCCTGCGTCTTTCCCATAATTTCCAAAACCAGCCAGATTAGGATATTGGCCGCAATAAAGCAAATCGTAACATACGGTACTTTTTTGGTGGATTCTGTTTCCATAAAAACCTCCGTTTTTCCAGAATAATCATAACCCTATTATAAAGAAAAACCGGATTATTTCAAGCATTTTGCCGTTATTACACAAACCTGTAGGTTTCTTTTGCAAAAGAAACCTTATCGTTTTTCTTAAGCGGCGCCCTTTCTTTATAATTTAAAAGCCTGCCGTTTTGATACGTTCCGTTTGTGGAATTTAAATCTTCCAGATAAAACGTCTCTTCTTCCTTTGTAATACGGGCATGGATCCTGCTGACCGTTTCATGGCTGATAAGCCCGTCCACATCTTCTTTGCGGCTTCCAATCAGATAGACATTCCCTGTAACCGAAAGATTGCCCGCATTTCCGTCCCCTTCATATTTCAGTTCCCCGAACACGCGATCCGTTTCGCTCCCCAGAAATACCGTCGGGTTGTCCTCCTGCGCCGTATCGTCCTTCGGTTCATAGGCATACGCCTCTGCGTCGTATTTTTTCTTCTTTCCGCCCATACCAAGCCTGTGTTTTGCGCGCTGCAAAAGCCCATGCCAAAAATCCTTAGGCTTCGCCTGTTCCGGTTCAGCCTTTACATACTGCCGAACCGGCTCCTGCTCCTGTTCAAAGCTCTCTTTCTGCCCTTCCTTTTTTGCATACAAAAGTTCGAGTATTTCTTCAAACGGCGCCGTCCCCTGCTGGCATTTTTCGTATACTTCATAACAAACCCCGGCGTCTGCTCTGTCGGCGTGCTCCATATGAGAAATATAAAATTCCATAAAGCCGCGCAGCGACTCCAAAAAACACGCCTTTTCAAACGGCATATAGCAAAATGCAATATCCGTTTCCCCCGGGGATATAAAAATGCGCTCCGGATCCAGAGAAATTCCATCCTCATTCAGCAAATATTCTCCCGTCTGCTGCAAAGCCTGCGCCAACGCCGTCATAACTTTTTTCAAAAGTCCGCTTCCCGCTTTTTTTACTGTCATCCAGTCTTTTAAGGTCTGCATTCCACTGATATCATACCAAAACTGTTCCTGTTCATCTGCATTTGCAATCCGAAACTGCAGCAAACCCGGTATTTTGTTTTGCGTCAGCATCGGATACTCATATCCCCCGACTGACGCATTCCCGCTCCACACCAGATAACTTCTCCCCTGATAACGCCTGTATTCCGTCATATTTGCTCCTCCCAGATATCTTCTACAAATTTTATCGCCCTGACATAACCCTCCGCATCAAACGACGCTTCCCATCCGCTTGCCGAAACCTGCTTCGTAACCGTATACAGTTCAAAACCCAGATATACCGGCATATACAGCACGAACAGCAGCGCCGGCATCAAAAGAGCCAGTTCTACCGTATAATACGCTTTCATCATCCGCCTCACCCGATTATCATGATAAAATATCCCAAAAACAGAAACGGCGCCAGCGGGATCCGGCCGTCTTTTGGACGGCGCCCCGTACACACCAGTATAAGCCCCCAGACGCCCGCAAGCGAAAATGACAGAAACATCAACAGAACGTTTTGCGAAAAGCCTAAATACATTCCGGTCAGCATAAACATCAGGCCGTCTCCTATGCCGATTTTTCCTCTGCCCAATCCTGCGGCCAGCAGGATAAATCCGCCGGAAACCATGCCTAACATCATCTCAAAAATGCTCTGCTGCGGAAACAGAAGATGCAGAAAAAGACCGAAAATTCCCGATAACAGGGTAAATGTTACCGTTATTTTTTTCTCCTTCATATCTTCTATACTGTGTATGCCTAATGTGCCGAGCAATACATAGGACTGAATCATACGTTATAACCCCCTTTTGCACTTGCTGCAGGCGGCTCTGCCTGCAGCCTCCGGCAGAAACACTGCCTGTACTGTGCGTTTTATTTTATTACAGTCCCGCCTGCTGTGGAACCGGTTCCCATACTTCGTAATATATACCGTTCCCCTGCCGGACAACTGTTTCATACACGATTCACAGGGATAATATTTTCCGCCGCTTTCATTACGGCAGCTATCCACCCGCTCTAAGTCTGTGCCGTTTACGGACGGATTCAGGTAACTGCAGCTTCGGTTTTTATGATATACGCTTCCGGCAGGCGTTATGTATACGATTTCCGTATCCGGATCCGGTTTTTTGCCCCGCCCCGTCCATTTCCTGCACGTCAGCCTCTGGGTGACTTTGATATCCCGTCTGCCGAACAGGCCGAAGGGAAACCGAAGCCTGTAATCTGCCTGCAATTTAATATAATCCCCCGAAAAATCGGAATGAACCAATAAAATCCCAAGCCTGCCGGAACGGATATACCGTTCCGCCGCCGAATTTTTCTTTATATTTTTCCGCACCAGGGCGTTTGCAGGCAAAAGCCCCGCCGCTTCCCCCTCCCTGCCGCATGCGAGCACAGACAGCTCCCTTCCCGCCGCAAGCAGCGCGTTCCCTACTTCCTGCTGTACGCAAAGAGCTTGGAAGAAAAACAGCAGCGCAGCCAAAAACCCGGTAAAAAACGGGAGCGCGACAGACAGTTCAACCATATAAGACGCTTCCGTGCGGACACAGGACGACGCCTCTGTAATTTGCCGCAAACGATTCTCTTTTACAGGCAGGAAGATTTTATATAACGGCAAAGAGACGCCTCCCTGTATCCGCAGGCCGCTTACTGCCCGTATATATATTCTGCTTGTTTACAAAACTCATATCCGTCCATTCCTTTCTTTCCGAAAATTCCCAAAAACAGCGTATCCGCCCCGTAACGTACCGAAAGCTGCGCTCCGGCCGCCATAGCGTCCATCCTGCACTGCGAATACCCGTCTATGCGGTTTAAATGCCATTCCATCAAATCCATACTGCGGTAGGCCGTTTCTTTTAGTGTTTTCATATAAAGCAGCGCGTCCAGGTAACGCTCATACGGCAATCCTTCCGCTTCTCCTTTGTAATCCGTCTCCAGCACGCCGGCCAGGTTCGATAACTGCGTCTGCCAGCAGGCTCCGTTTTTCAGCAACGGTATTTTGCCTCCGGACAAAAGCGCTTTTACGTCGCATATGCTTTCTACATAAGCCCATGCCGCCAAAATCCCCGCTTCGGCTATGGCGAGAACCGCCGGGCTTCCCGCCAGGCCCGCTATGGCGGCCGCAGCTGCCGCCGCCTCCGCGCACTTGGCGGCATCCGTTTTCAGATACAGAAAATTCATTCCTTCCCGGATGGCCAAAAGCCGTTTTACCGTTCCTTTCATATTTTCTTTATCGCTTTCCCTGCCACATATAATATATTCGGTTCCATACGAAAGCGCTCCGTCCGCATTTGGGGAAACCGCATTTTTTGCCAGAGGTTTTATAAACTCCTGCGTTAAGATACGCTCATACCAGCCTGGCGTTTCTTTTAATTTCATATTTCCCTGATACCGGGCGCGCTTCATCATGCAGTGATCCGCGTTTACTGTTTTTTCCGACACAGTTTTTCCCTTTGGCCAGACCAGCGCCAGGATTCCGTCTTTTTTTATGGCTTTGATCACTTCAAGCGGATTTTTTTGCCCGCCTTCTGCAGGCGGCGCAGCTTCTTTATCCTGCGGCTTTCCATCCGGCGTTTTGCCTACATTTGCCGCTTCCTGCTGCGCTTTCATCTGATCTAAAGCTTCCTGCGCTTCTTTTATCGCTTCGCCCGGCTTATCCGTTTGCTGTGTTTTTGACTCCACTTCCGTAATCTGCTCCAGAATTTTCTTCGCCGCCCGCTGCCCGATTACGCTTTTCATGGTTTTGGCCGCCTGCATGGCAAAGACCTTCCCATCCTCGTCGGCGGCTAAGAGGCAGGATACCAGTTCCGTTTCTTCGGCCTGCATACGGTATAAATTTATCCCCGCATCCGTTTTCTTTGCCGACAGGCTCTGATGCAGCATAGCCTGCGCCTCTTCTTCGGCTCTTGCCAGATTAAGCGTTCCCGTCCCAAAACCCCCGTCTAAAAAAAACATGCCGTATTCCTCCAGAAGTACCGGCTGATACCCTGCAAACAGTGATTCCAAAGCCAGGTTTGTCCATTCCCCGGCGTCCTCTTTCAGCCCGTAAAACCTGGCATATTCCAAAAGGCACAGCATAAGGGCGCCCATTACGGTTATCAGCAGGCAGAAGGAAACGGTAACAAACGCCTCCTGCCTGCCCGCCCCTCTCACTCTACCGCCTTCGCTTTCCTTGTGACGGAGTCCATCAGATCGCCAACCAGGGACTGAAGCTGTTTTCGGAAAATCACTACCACCCCGATCAAAACCACCAGAATCAAAATCACTTCCACTACCCCGTTCGCACTTTCTTCATTTAAAAATTCACGCCATGTCCTCATTTGTGTCCCTCCTTGTTTTTACAATCCATATACCGATAAAAATGCGGGAACCATCACAATCCCCATAACTACCAAAAGCATCATCATCATAGGCAAAAGCAGTTTTGTCCCCGCCTCTTCCCCCAGCCGCTTTGCGGCATTTTTGCGTTCCGAAAACACCCGTCCCGCTTCCTCGTCCAGCTGTTCTAAAAGCCTGCTGTTGCCGACCCTTTGGCCGCTTGCCAGAAGGGATACGAGTTTCCGGTAGGGCTGTAAGCCGCACCGTCCGCAAAACTGCTCGTATGCACGCAGTTCTCCCACGCCGTTATCTATCTCGCATATCATAACGTGCAGTTCCTCATATACGTCCTGCGCCCTTCCCCCTTCTGTTTTCCGCTTACAGTACATGCTGTCCATTTTGCGCAGTGCGCCGGATATCGTCATGCCTGCGCCAAGCAGCAAAGACAGCGTGCTGACAAATTCCGGATACGCCAAAAACAGCCTTTGCTTCCGTTTCTGTTTTTCTGTTTCCCGCCGCTCTTTTTCGGCGCAGAATACGGCTGCGGCTGCCAGCACGCCCAGTCCCAGCAACTGAAACGGCAAATTTTGCCCGGGATCCTTCCAGCAAATTTCCCGTCCGTTTACATTCGTCGGCAGCACGACTTTCCGTTCGGTCTTTTCCTGCCCCGCAATCTGTTTTTCAATCCCAAATGCCAGGTTCTCTTTTGGGGTGGTTGGATCCGGCGCAATGACAAAGGCAAACCGGCAGGTCTTTTCGCTTGTGCCGCAGCTTAAAATCACCTCGGCCTCCACCCTCTGTTTTGTTTGGCCGGACTTTTTTAACGCCTGCATGTCAACCTTTCCCTCCGCAGAAATAAACGTGCGGTCCAAAAACCGCCAATCCGCAGTAACCGCGCCGTCCTGGTAGCTCTCACGTATGTCCGGATCCGATGTAATCTCATTTGCCCCGTAAAAGGTCTCTTTTATTTCCTCTTCCGCCGCCGCAAGAAGCGCCTGTTCTTCTTTTTTGCCGTACGCCCGCTCCGGTATCAAAAGCGTAAGCATATACTCCGTATCTTCCTGCGGCAGATAGGCGTATACTTCCGTTTCAAGTTCCCCTTCCCCGGGCGCATTCCTTGTTATCGTCCCATAAGAACCGTCCTTTTCTTTGGCCTCGCCCAACACCCCTGCCAAAAGCCCCAGTAAACCGAATAAAAACACAGCCAGGCAGGGGCTGCGTATCTTTTGCCATACGTCCCGCCTGCGAAACGCAGCCATCAAAATTACAAGGCCCAGCGATACCAATCCGCATACCATCATCCTTTTACACCTCGATTTCCACCATTTTCATACCGAGCACAAACGCCGCGGCATACACCAAAAGCGCCGCCGTCATAACGGAAACGCCCAAAGGATTTTTGTACAGCCTGCCGATAAATTCGGCCGACGTCAGCCGGAACATCAAAAGTATCCCAAGCGGCGCTGCGCACATAATCTTTTGCTCCAGCGCTTTTTGCGCCATTACCGTATGGATTTCTTCCATGATATCCGTTTTGTCGCAGATTCTGGCTGTTGTTGCGGCGATAATATGCACAAAATCCCCGCCATACCGTTTCGCATAACAGAAAATCTCGACAAAGCTTTCAATATCCTCACTGCCGCATCCTTCTGCAAAATCATTTAATATATGTTCGATTGTCTCTTTTAATCCCAGGCGCGTTTCCATCGTCCCAAGCCGTCCGAAAAGCTGGCAGCCGTCTCCGTGAAGCCTCTTTACGTCCCTCAGCGCCTCCACAAACGCCCGTTCCACCGAATAACCGGCCATAAGCGCCCTGCTGGCTGCGTTTAAATAATCTTTAAATTCAAGGTTCAGCCGGTTCTTGCGCTTCCTGTCCGCCGCTTCTTTGAACATGCGCCCCGCCAGGCAATAAACTGCCGGAAGCCAAACCATCCCCCACGGGGAATTGTAAAACAGTACGGCAATAAAACCGCTTGCGGCCGCGGCGATCCCCGCCTGCATCCAAAACCGCTTTTTGCTTAAAACCCCGCCGCTTCCCATTTTTCCCGGTGCAGCAATTCGCCCTGTTTTTCCCATATTCCCTCCAGCTTTCCTTCCGTTTCCCCAGTTTCCGCAAAACGGTACAATACGTTTAACTGAATTTCCTGATTGACAATACCCGCAAGTTCGGCAATTTCAAGCACCTTACGGCTTTTATCCCGCAGCCTGCCCAGGTGGATAAACAAATCTATCCCCGATACGATCTGCCCGCGGATTGCCGCTACCGGAAGATCCATCCCCATCAAAACCATTGTTTCAAGACGCCTGAGCATATCGCGGGAACTGTTGGCATGCCCGGTTCCCATGCTCCCTGCATGGCCGGTATTGTTCGCGCTTAATAAATCCACCGCTTCCGCTCCCCTGCACTCCCCGACAATATATAAGGAATACTTTTTAGTGATAAAACTCTGTTTATTCTGTACAAAATGGCTGTAAAAAGAGATATGGTAAACCCTGTGAACTCTGTATAAAGTAAGTAAATATCTAGGAATGAAGGCATTTTTTAAATAGCCAAAATACCACTCCTCCAAGCCCACTTTCTTAAATCATTCTGCCAGTCTATTTCCACCAGAATAAATTCATGCCTCATATAGACTGAAAACATCTTTCCCCAATCTAAAAATTAATGTAAAATAGACATATCAACGAACAGAGAGAGGGAACGCCCATGCCAAAAGACCACGAAAGAAATACTTC
>CAJTLD010000012.1:0-12765 GCA_910577065.1 uncultured Lachnospiraceae bacterium
TTTAGGAGGGAACCATTTATGAAGCTGAGACGATGGGTATCTGTTTCTTTGGCAGCGGCTTTGGCCCTGTCTGCGGCAGCGCCGTCTGCCGTTGAGGCAAAAGAAACGCAAATGGTAAAAACCGGTGAAGTATCGCAGGCAGACGGAGGACTTGGGGAACTGCCGGGTAATGGCGAATTGTTTGCCGGGTATGTAGATAGGCTTTTTTATGGGGAAAGCGGTATTTCCACACTGGGAGATTACGGCGCCGACAGGCTTTCCGGCACAGATCTGCATGTTTATACGGTTTTAAAAGACCGGATAGGCAAAATTGCGGCGGGAGAACTGGCGAGTACCAGTATTACAGTGCCTTTTGAAGATACCGTTATGGCAAAGACAGAATGGACGGCCGGGGATTTGGGGCTAAACAGATTTGATTCACCTCAACAGGCGATGAATGCCTGGTGCGATATGTATTTTCCGGATACAAAGCTGCTGCAGTCCTGCCTGACGGCAGACTGTCCGTTGGAGATGTTTTGGTATGATAAAACGAGCGGATTTGCTATGAACAATGAACTGAGCTTTATTCTGCGCGGAGATCGCCTGGAGGTACGCGGGCTTGAACAGGGGCTTATATTTGAATTTTCCGTAGCGATGGAATATCAGGATAGAAGCGCGCCCGATCCGACGCTTGCAGTGGACGCATCTCTTTTACAGACTGTGCAGGCAGCCGCCGATAATGCCCGGAATATCGTAAGAAAAAATCGATATAAACAGGATTTTGCAAAACTGGATGCATACAGGGAGGAAATCTGCCGTCTTACCAGTTATAATGAATCCGCTGCAGAGGAACCGGATACGCCTTACGGCAACCCATGGCAGATGATATGGGTATTTGACGGAGATCCGGATACCAATGTGGTATGTGAAGGATATGCCAAAGCATTCCAGTACCTGTGTGATTTGTCTGATTTTACAAGCCCCGACATCTGCTGTTATACGGTTACCGGAGCAATGGACGGCGGAACGGGCGCAGGCGGACATATGTGGAATATTGTCACGATGGACGACAAAAAGAATTACCTGGCAGATATCACCAATTGCGACGAGGGGACGATTGGCGCGGACGATCTGTTATTCCTTTGCGGCGCGCAGGGCAGCGTATCCGGGGGATACAACGTTTCGGTACCGGGAGGGCGGATTGTGTATGCATATGATGCGGATCAGGGGTATGGTCCTAATATGCCGGAACTCTACGGCGATATTTTAACGCTTTCTGCAGCGAAATACGAATATAAAGCGCCGCAGGGCATTGTGGCGTCCGGGAAATACGGCGAAGCAATTTCATGGGTTTTAAAAGAAGGAGGCACGCTGCAGATAACCGGGACCGGGATGATGCCGGATGCCGACGCGCAAGAGGAGGAGTTCTGGGAAACGGTTCCCTGGGACGCATACCGCGCCGATATCAAAAGAGTGGAAATTGGCGAAGGGATTACGGGGATTGGCATGGCGGCTTTCTTTAACTGCCCGAATTTAGAAGCGGCTGTTTTGCCGGACAGCCTGGAACAAATCGGAGCAGCGGCATTTGCAGGATGCGGGCAGCTAAAGAATATAACGTTTGGTCCGCGGCTGGCCTATATTGTAGACATGGCGTTTGAACTGTGCACAGGCCTTACGGAGATCAAAATTCCGGAAAGCGTGGCATATATAGGGAGACGGGCTTTTCGGATGTGCGAGGGCTTAAAAGACGTATGGTTTGACGGAGGGCTTCCGGAACAGTTTGACAATACCGCTTTTGCAGAAAATACGCTGACGTTCCATATTTCCAACGCCTATAAAGAAGAATGGAAAGATCTGATGGACGCGGATCTTGGCGGCGCAAAAATTACCTGGTCGTTTTTCTGCATTTCCCATACCTGGGAAACAGAGTACCGTGTGGACCGTGAGGCGGACTGTACGGCGGCGGGAAGCGAATCGCTTCATTGCGCTGCATGCGGTACGGTTAAGGAAACGCGTGAAATTCCGCCAAAAGGCCACAGCATAACAAAGACGCATGCGGTAACGGCGACATGCGCAACGCCGGGCAATATCGAATATTATACCTGCGGAACATGCCATAAGCTGTTTCGCGACGCCGGGGGCGCATCCGAACTTACGGCGGCGGATACGGTTGTCTACGCGGAGCACCGTTATGAAACCGTTTTTATACAGGCAACGCCTTCCCAGGACGGCAGCATTGCAAAAAAATGCGCATCCTGCGGCAGTATTTTGGAACAACAGATTATTTATTCCCCGAAGGCGGCTACGCTTGCGGCGGATGCTTACACGTATACCGGAAAAGAAATAAGGCCGGCCGTTACCGTGACGGACAGCAGCGGAAATCCGGTTGCGCCAGGCAGTTATACCGTATCTTACAGCAATAACAAAGAGGTTGGGACGGCTGCCATAAGCGTCACTTTTTCAGGGAATTACAGCGGGACGCTGACCAAAACGTTTGTGATTAACCCCAAAGGGACGTCCATTTCCAAACTGAAATCCAAAGCCAAAGGTATGACTATACAGTGGAAAAAGCAGGCTTCACAGACTTCCGGATACCAGATCCAGTATGCGTTAAAACGGAATTTTAAGGGCGCGAAAACCATTAAAATCGGAAACAGCAAAACAAAAACCAAAACGATTTCTAAACTGAAATCCAAAACCAAGTACTATGTCCGGATCCGTACGTTTAAAAAAGTAAAAGGGACGTTATACTTTTCGGGCTGGTCAAAAGATAAGAATATCAAAACCAAATAGTCTTGCGGACATCCCTATTATATGTTAAAGTATATCCATGCGCCTGCCGTCAAAGCAGGCGCAGGAAATTTATCAGTGTGAAATGATGCGCTTGAAGGCGTTTTGGCACAAAGCGTTTTTGGAACGCGCAGTAATACAAATAGGGAGGAAGCGCAATGAGCAAAATAAGGACAAGGTTTGCCCCAAGCCCTACCGGGCGGATGCATGTCGGAAATTTGAGAACCGCATTGTATGCGTATCTGATTGCAAAGCATGCAGGCGGCGATTTTATTTTGAGGATAGAGGATACCGATCAGGAACGTTATGTAGAAGGCGCGTTAGATATTATTTACCGTACCTTACAAAACGCCGGGCTTATACACGACGAAGGGCCGGATAAAGACGGCGGCGCAGGGCCGTATGTGCAGAGCGAGCGCCAGGCAAAGGGCATTTATCTTGCATATGCAAAACAGTTAATTGAAAAAGGGGAAGCGTATTACTGTTTCTGCGATAAGGAGCGTTTAGAAAGCTTAAAGCAGACCGTGGCGGGCAAAGAGATTATTCTTTACGATAAACACTGCCTGAATTTAACGCAGCCGGAGATCCAAGAAAAACTTTCGTCCGGCGTTCCGTATGTCATCCGCCAGAACAATCCGCGCACAGGCACGACGACGTTCCAGGATGAGATTTACGGCGATATTACGGTAGAAAATGCAGAACTTGACGATATGATCCTGATCAAATCCGACGGTTATCCGACGTATAATTTCGCCAATGTCGTAGACGATCATCTGATGGGTATTACCCACATTGTAAGGGGGAACGAATACCTTTCTTCTTCGCCCAAATACAACCGTCTTTACGAAGCGTTTGGCTGGGAAGTCCCGGTATATGTACACTGCCCGCTGATTACCAACGAGGAGCGCCAGAAGCTAAGCAAGCGCAGCGGGCACTCTTCCTATGAAGATTTGATCGAACAGGGATTTTTGTCGGAGGCTGTGATTAACTTTGTGGCTCTTTTGGGATGGAGCCCTTCCGAAAACCGTGAGATATTTAGCTTACAGGAACTGACGGAAGCGTTTGATTACCATCATATGAGCAAATCTCCGGCGGTTTTTGACGTTACCAAACTGAAGTGGATGAACGGAGAATATTTAAAGGCAATGGATTTTGGGCGTTTTTACGAAATGGCGGAGCCTTATCTCAAAAAGACCATAACAAAGGATTACGACTTAAGGAAAATCGCGAAGCTGGTGCAGACACGGATTGAAATTTTTCCGGATATTGCGGAGCACATTGACTTCTTCGAAGAACTGCCCGAATATGATACGGCGATGTATACCCATAAGAAGATGAAGACCAATGAAGAAACGTCCCTCGCCGTACTTTCAGAAATCCTTCCGCTGTTGGAAGCGCAGGAGGATTATGGCAACGACGCTTTGTATACGGCGATATCGTCCTTTGTCAAGGAAAAGGGCTATAAAAACGGTTACGTGCTCTGGCCCTTGCGCACCGCAGTTTCCGGCAAACAGATGACGCCGGGCGGAGCGACCGAAATTATGGAGATCCTCGGCAAAGAAGAATCATTAAAAAGGATCCGCGCCGGGATTGAAAAACTATCTTAACTCTAAGGAATTTCTATGGAACAGAATCTGAATGACGCCCAGATGCAGGCGGTTCTGCATCTGGACGGTCCTATGTTAGCGCTTGCCGGGCCTGGCTCCGGCAAGACGACCGTAATTACCCAAAGAATCGAACACTTAATCAAAAGCGCCGGGACGGATCCGTCGCATATCCTGGTCATTACGTTTACCAAGGCGGCGGCAGGAGAAATGAAGGAACGTTTTTTAAAACGGATGCCGCAGCAGGGGCGCGTTACATTCGGCACATTCCACGCGGTTTTTTTCCTGATCTTAAAATGCGCTTATGGGTATAACGCTTCTAATATTATCCGGGAAGAGGAACGGATGCAGTTTATGCGCGGAACGATTCATTCGATGGGAATGGAATGCGACGATGAAAACGAACTGGCGCAAAACCTGCTGTCAGAAATCGGATTTTTGAAAAACGGCAGGATTTCACTATCGAATTACTATCCTTTAAACTGTGCAAAAGAGATATTTTGCACGGTATGGGAAGAATACCAAAATTTTTTGCGCCGCCATCGCAAAATTGATTTCGACGATATGTTAGTTTATACGTACGAGCTGTTCCGGGAACGAAAAGATATTCTGGCCGCATGGCAGGAAAAATACCGTTATATCCTGATTGATGAATTTCAGGATATCAACCGGATTCAGTACGATATCGTGCGCATGCTTGCGGGGACGAAGAAAAACCTCTTTATAGTTGGAGACGACGATCAGTCCATTTACCGTTTTCGGGGCGCAAAACCGGAGATTATGCTTCATATGCCAAAAGATTACCCGGACGTAAAAATTGTGTCCCTTCCTTATAACTACCGCTGCCCGCAGGATGTGGTGCAGATGGCCTCCAAAATTATAAGCTGCAACAAAGAGCGCTTTCCCAAAGAGATCCAGGCCGCAAAAAAAGATACGGGTTCTATTACAATGGAAGTATGCAAGACGCAGCGGGAGGAGAATTTGACGGTTATCGGGCGCATCCGCGCAGGAACTGTCCCGCTGTCACAGACAGCGGTTTTGTTCCGTACCAATACGCAGGCCAGGATTCTGATGGAACAGCTTATGGAATATAATATTCCGTTTATCGCAAAAGACCGGGTTCCCGACATATACAGCCACTGGATAGCAAAGGATCTGTTTGCCTACATGCGGCTTGCGCAGGGAAGCCGCAGACGGCAGGACTTTCTGAATATCATGAACCGCCCAAAGCGTTATATAAGCCGGGAAAGCCTGGAGCAGGAAACGGTATCCTTTGAAGCATGGCAGGCGTTTTATGCAGAGCAGCCCTGGGTGGAAGAACGCATTTTGCGGCTGCGCGGGGATTTGGAGGTAATCCGCGCTATGCGGCCGTTTGCGGCGGTGAATTATATCCGAAAGGCAGTGGGGTATGACGGTTTTTTGGCAGAATACGCCGGATTCCGCGGCATTAACCAGGATAATCTGCTGGAGACGGCGGACGCTTTGCAGGAGGGCAGCAGCCAGTTTTCTTCTTTTGAAGAGTGGTTTTCTTATATTGAAGAATACCAAAAGAAGCTTGTATTACTGTACCGGCGGCAGCAGGAACAAAAGGAGGCGGTGACGCTTGCAACCTTTCACAGCGCAAAAGGTCTGGAATTTGATACGGTACATATTATTGACGCCAATGAAGGCGTTACGCCTTACAAGAAGGCGGTTCTGCCTGCGGAAATGGAAGAAGAGCGCCGGATGTTTTACGTGGGGGTTACGCGCGCAAAGAAAAAGCTGCATTTGTATGCGGTAAAAAAGATAAACAACCATGATGCGGAAGTGTCGAGGTTTTTGATAGAAGCGGGGTTTGATACGGTTTGAAAAGAGGCATAGCTTATTTGCTATGCCTCTTCAAATTCCGCTTCATCAAGCAGTTCGTCAAACCGTTCTTCGACGGCTTCAAGTTCTTCGTCGCTTTGAATGTTTTCCATGGAGGGGTTTCCGTCCTCGTCTTCAAAATAGCGGAAGATATAAATTTCACCCTCTTCGTTTTCTTCACCGTTTTCATCCAATGGCATCAGCGCGATATAATCCTGATCTCCAATATCGAAAATTGTAATGATTTCACATTCGGCCTGCGTACCGTCGTCGAGTTCAAGCGTAACCAGAATATCCTCTTCATCGGGTAACGTAAAATTGTCCTGATTGTCCATAATAATCTCCTTTCCATAGCGGATATGTATTTGTTAAAAGAACTTGCGGGAACTCTTAACAACAATACCTGCGCATATTATATAATAGTTTACACAATAATTCAATAAGTTAAGAAAAAAGATATACAAATTGGTGGAACAAATGCTATAATAAAAAAGTACTTGCATAGCTTAAGATGAAAAGGTGAGAAAATATATGGAATATAACGTGAAAAAAGGAGATTTTTCCAATATAGGGGCTACAAAAGGAAAAACATGGACGGAGTTTTGCCTAGTATGCAGAAAAGAAGCGGACTGCAAAATACTGCTTTACAAAAGGGACGGCAAAGACAAGCCGGAAGAAATCGCAGTTCCTGCAGAGTTTTCCAAAGGAAATCTCCGCGCGGTCCGTATTGATAAATTAGATCTGTCCGAATATGATTATAATTTTTGTATAGACGGCGAAATAGTATGCGATCCTTATGCAAAGCGGATTACCGGACGGGAAATATGGGCAGACTTAAACCGGAAAGAGAGCGCTTTGACGGATTTACGCTGCCGCCTGGGGGCGGAGCCTTTTTCGTGGAGAGGGGACTGCGAAGTGGAAATTCCAAGGAAAGACATGGTGCTTTATAAACTTCACGTCCGCGGATTTACCAAAGGCATGCCGGAAGGGACCCCGGATCGGGGGACGTTTCGGGGTCTTGAAAAAAAACTTCCCTATTTAAAATCGCTTGGTATTACATCCATAGAACTGATGCCCGTATATGAGTTTGAGGAACTGATGCCTGTGAATCCTGCGGGCAGGCCGGAGGAGTTTCGCTCCCGCAAAAAAACAAAGGCAGTTATGAGAGGCATGCAGAAAACGCAGTATAAACTGAATTATTGGGGATACGGCAAAGGAATGTATTTTGCGCCGAAAGCATCGTATGCGGCCGGAGACGACCCGGAAACAGAACTGAAATCCTGTATTTTAGGGATGCACAAAAGAGGTATGGAATGTATCCTGGAGATGGATTTTCCGGATACTGTATCCGGAGAAATGATTCGGCTGGTACTGCGTTACTGGGTGAAGGAATATCATGTGGACGGTTTTCATCTGCAGGGAAACGGGATACCGATGGGGCTTTTGCTGGAAGATCCCTTTCTTGGCAGGACGAAATTGTTTTACAGGGAGATTTATGAGCATGAAATTCCAATAGAAGAGGCGCTCTATCCCCGTGCGTTTGTGGACAAAGATGAATTTCTGTATCCCTGCCGCAAGCTGGCCGGCGGTTTGGACGGCAATATCTGGGAGCTTGCGGATCAGATGAAAAAACAGGATATCCGGCTTGGTTATATCAATTATATTGCGGACAATAACGGGTATACCCTGGCGGACTTATTTACCTATGAGCGCAAACACAATGAAGCAAACGGAGAACATAATACGGACGGGCCGGAGTGGAGCTTTAGCATTAACTGCGGCACGGAAGGCGAATCAAACAGCCGCAATATACAAAAAATCCGCTGCCGCCGCATGAGAAACGCGGTCGCCATGCTGTTTTTATCCCAGGGAACGCCCATGCTTATGGCGGGGGATGAAGACTGCAACACACAGAAAGGCAACAATAATACATACTGCCAGGACAATCCGGTAGGCTGGAAGGACTGGAGCCGTTCCCGCGCGGCGAAGGAATTTACGAAGTATGTAAAACAGATGATTGCATTCCGGAAGGCGCATGCTATTTTGCGTATGGAGCAGCCCATGAAGCTTGCGGACGCCAAAGGGCACGGATATCCGGATTTGTCATATCATGAAGAGAGCGCATGGATTTCGCCCCGTTACCGGAACCGGAAAGCGATAGGCATCATGTACTGCGGTAAGTATGCGGGGGAAGAAGAGGATATTTATATCGGATTTAATTTTTCCGACTTTCCCAAAAAGCTTGCGCTTCCATGCCAGAAAGGAAAGCGCGCGTGGTATCTGGCAATGGATACGACGGCAAGGTATGCGTTTTTGCCGGAACAGGAAGAGTTAAAAGAGACATGGTATTTGCTGGATGCACAAAGCGTTTGCATTATTATTGGAAAACAGAAAGCAGGGAAAATATGAAAGCGTGGCAGCATTTAAAGACAATATTGCATCATAAGAAACTGGTGCGGGAGGGCTGTTTTAAAGCGGGCCTTTACCGGCAGGGGATTATGCATGACTGGTCGAAATATACGC
Organism: uncultured Lachnospiraceae bacterium; assembly: GCA_910577065.1. Classification (GTDB taxonomy): domain Bacteria; phylum Bacillota; class Clostridia; order Lachnospirales; family Lachnospiraceae; genus Roseburia_B. The sequence goes on from CAJTLD010000012.1 coordinate 8,742, forward strand.
CGGTGGAGTTTCTGGTGGGATGCAGGTATTACCAGGGGAACAAAAGTCCCAATAACGCAGAACGGGAACAGAAAGGCTACTCGGCCGCCTGGCTGCATCACAAAGGCAGAAACAAGCATCATATGGAATACTGGATCGATTATTCCGCCAAAGACGACCGTATGGCCGGGATGCGCATGCCAGTCCGGTATGTGGTGGAGATGTTTATTGACCGGGTCTGCGCTTCCAAAAATTACCAAAAGGATAAGTATACGGATGAAAGCCCGCTGGCTTATTACGAAAAAGGCAAAAATCACTATATGCTGCACCCGGAAACAAAGCGGCTTTTGGAAAAGCTTTTGCATATGCTGGCGGAGGAAGGCGAAGAGCGGGTATATGCGTATATCCGAAGTGACGTTTTGAAAAAGAAAAAGCGTTTTCCTGCGCGCAGATCAATCAGAAAGAAGGTTTAAATCATGTTACAGGATAAAAAAATACTATACAGTGGAATGCAGGCGACAGGAACCCTTACGCTGGGGAACTACCTTGGGGCTTTGAAAAACTGGGTGACGCTGAACGAGCAGTATGAATGCATTTACGGCGTAATGGATCTGCACTCTTTGACGCTTCGGCAGGAACCGGCTCAGTTTCGTAAAAATGCAAGATCCCTGTATGCGCTGTATGTGGCGGCGGGTCTGGATCCGGAAAAGAACTGTATTTATTTTCAGTCCCATGTGTCCGGCCACGCGGAACTTAGCTGGATTTTAAGCTGTTTTACGTATATGGGCGAATTAAACCGTATGACGCAGTTTAAGGATAAGGCCGCAAAACACGCGGACAATATCAATGCCGGGCTTTATACGTATCCGGTATTAATGGCGGCGGATATACTTTTGTATCAGTCCGACGTGGTTCCGGTCGGCGTGGATCAAAAGCAGCATCTTGAAATTACCAGGGATATTGCAGGGCGGTTCAATGCGGTTTACGGCGACGTGTTTACGATACCGGAAGCTTATATTCCCAAAACCGGGGCAAAAATTATGAGCCTGCAGGAACCGCAGAAAAAAATGTCCAAATCGGACGAAAACGTGAACGCCACAATTTACCTGCTTGACGATAAAGACGCTATTTTGCGTAAATTCAAACGGGCTGTGACGGATTCCGGCAGCCGGGTCTGCTATGCTGACGATAAGCCTGGCATCAGCAACCTGATGGATATTTACAGCTGTATCACCGGAAAGGAATATGATGCGATTGAACGGGAGTTTGACGGAAAAGGTTACGGAGAATTTAAGCTTGCGGTGGGAGAAGCGGTTGCGGATAGTTTAAAACCGCTTAAGGCGCGCTATGAAGAACTGTTAAAAGACAAAGCCTATCTGGATTCCATGATTAAAAATAACGATGAAAAAGCGCAGTATTATGCGACAAAAACGCTGCGTAAAGTACAAAAGAAAGTAGGGCTGACCGAACGGATCCGCTGAGCATTTTAAAATAAAATAAGCCTAAAAAAGTTGGAAAGGCACGCACAACATGGCCGCTTCATAGGATATATCAAGTAAGTTTTTGAGGTGTCAGCTTGAAAACTTTTTTATCCCCTCTGAATGCAACGGAAGAAAAGGAATATCTTAGGCGGTGGAAAGAGGGAGACCAGGAAGCGAAAAAGATATTGGTGGAACGGAATATGCGCCTGGTTGCGCATGTTTCCAAAAAGTACCAGAATGCGGACGAAGATATGGAAGATTTGATTTCTATCGGGACAATCGGGCTGATTAAAGCCGTTTCCACTTTTCAGGAAAACCATGGCAGCAAACTGGCCACCTATGCGGCCAGGTGTATCGAAAATGAACTTCTGATGTATTTCCGTTCCAAAAAGAAGTGCTCGCGGGAAGTGTCTTTGTATGAACCGATTGGCACGGACAAAGAGGGAAATCAGATTCAGCTTGTGGATTTGCTGGAAGGCGACGAAAAAGACGTTGTAGAACAATTAGAATTGAAACGTCAGATTATCCGGCTGTATGAACTGATTCCTTATGTCTTAGATGAACGGGAAAAGCAAATCTTACAGCTTCGCTACGGGTTAAACAACCGGGCGAGCGTGACGCAGCGGGAAATTGCAAAACAGCTGAATATTTCCAGATCTTATGTGTCAAGGATTGAAAAGAAAGCGCTGGGTAAGCTGCGGGAGAGGTTTGAACAGGGATAGGCCTGGCGCCGCAGAATCCGAAAATATGGTTTTGCAATTGAAAGAAAGTTTTAAAAAATCTGTTTCCAAAAGACGGGATTCATGTTATAATGAATCCTGTCTTTTTATCTGTAACAATCGTTACACACCGCGGCAGTTTTGCTGCGCAAATCCCATTGTTGTTTGATTATAAAGGAAGTGACTGTTTTTATGTACAGTATGGTAATGACCGCTGCAAACCGCGGTCTTGAAAGCGTGTGCATCCAGGTGGAGGCAGACGTCAGCGACGGCCTTCCGGTGTTTGACATGGTAGGGTTCCTTTCTTCCGAAGTCCGGGAAGCAAGAGAGCGCGTGCGTACGGCCCTGCATAACTGCGGATACCGGGTGCCTGCAAAACGGATTACGGTAAATCTCTCCCCTGCGGATGTAAAAAAGTCCGGTTCGGGCTTTGATTTGCCCGTTGCAGTGGCAATTTTAGCCGCGTTGGGGGAGATAAAGAAGGAAATGCTAAATAATACCCTTGTATTGGGGGAAATCAGTTTAAACGGCAGGATACAGCCTATCCGGGGTATCTTGCCTACTGTGGCAAAAGCGAAGGAAACAGGCATAAAACGCTGCTTACTTCCCTGTGCAAACAAAGCGGAAGCAGAACTGATACCGGATATGGAAATCTGGGCGGTGGAAACGTTGCAGGAACTGGTTATGTGCATGAGGAAGGGCTGTTATACACCCAAACCGGCTGTTTCCTGCGACAAGGGAACACAAAAAGAAGCGGAGCCGGATTTTTCCGAAATCAACGGGCAGGCCGCGGTAAAACGCGCCTGCGAGGTTGCGGTGGCAGGGATGCATAATTTTCTGATGATAGGGCCGCCCGGAAGCGGTAAAACAATGACGGCACGCAGGATACCGGGAATCCTGCCTCCTATGACCGCAGAAGAACAGATGGAGGTTTCTAAGGTTTACAGTATTTGCGGGATGCTGCCCCAAAAAGACAGCCTGATGGATAGACGCCCGTTTCGGTCGCCGCACCATACGATAAGCCCAAACGGCCTGTCCGGCGGGGGAAGCATACCAAAACCGGGAGAAATCAGCCTGGCGCATAAAGGCGTGCTGTTTTTGGACGAACTGCCGGAGTACAAAAAATCCACGCTGGAAATCCTGCGTCAGCCAATGGAGGACAAACAGATAACGCTGGTGCGCCAGTCCGGAATATACCGGTACCCGGCGGATTTTATGCTGGTAGCGGCTATGAATCCCTGCAAATGCGGTTATTTTCCCGATCGCGGCCGCTGCCAGTGCCAGGAAGCGGAGGTGGCCCGTTATCTGGGAAGGATCAGCAAGCCCCTGAAAGATCGCATCGACATCTGCATACAGGCTCCGGTTCTTTGCTATGACGATCTGGAAGGGGGAGGCGTAAACGAGCCTTCCTATAAAATACGCTCCCGCGTTTTAGCAGCGTTAGAGCGGCAGAAAAGCCGTTTTGCGGGAACCGGTATTTCCTGTAACAGCCAGATTCCGGCAAAAGATATCAAAAAATACTGCGTTTTGGATGCGGGACAGCAAAAATATATGAAAGAAATGTATCAGAGGCTGCGGCTTTCCGCCAGGGGATATTATAAAATTTTAAAAACGGCGCTTACGATTGCGGATCTGGAAGGCGGCGCAAAAATAAAAGACTGCCATCTGAATGAAGCCGTATGTTACCGCCTGCAGGATCAAAAATACTGGGGGTGACATATGGACGAAAATCAAAAATATCAGTACTGGCTCAGGTGTATTCCGGGAATCGGGAATAAAAAACAGAGAAAATTAGTAAAATATTGTGGCAGCGCAAAAGAAGTATACGGGCTGACAGAACGGCAG
>CAJTLD010000012.1:12782-31531 GCA_910577065.1 uncultured Lachnospiraceae bacterium
CGGCAGCTTGGCCATATTCCCGGAATTTATACAAAAGACATCAACGCTGTCGCCGAAAGTAAAAAAAACTGGGATTTGGAAAAAGAAACAGAGGTATTGGAGAAATCAGGCGTGTCCATGGTGGCGGCGGACGAAGACGCGTTTCCGGAAAAAATGAAATATTTGCCGGACTGCCCGTACGTTCTGTTTTACAAAGGGCAGCTTCCCGTACATGGGGGAAAAACCGCTGCGATTGTAGGAGCGCGCGCCTGCACTTCGTATGGCAGGGCCGTAGCGCTGCGGCTGGGAGAAGCCTTAGCCCGGAACGGCGTCGGTATTGTCAGCGGCATGGCGGCTGGGATTGATTCCTTCGGGCATTGGGGCGCCATTCGCGGCGCAGGAAAAACGTATGCCGTTTTAGGGTGCGGCGCGGATATCTGTTATCCCAAGGGAGGCCTTGAATTATATCAGAAAATCCTGGATACGGGAGGCGGGATATTATCCGAATACCTGCCTGGGAGCGCGCCGGACGCAGCCAGGTTTCCGGCCAGGAACCGGCTGATTAGCGCGTTGAGCGATATTGTCGTTGTCGTGGAAGCCAAAAAGAAGAGCGGATCTTTGATTACCGCGGATTTTGCGCTGGAACAGGGCAAGGAAATTTATGCGGTCCCCGGCAGGATTTCCGATGCGGCAAGCGCCGGCTGCAATGAACTGATACGGCAGGGGGCGGGCATTGTATCCTCCGAAGAAGAACTGTTATTGGAGTTTGGCATTTTGGAGAGGGAAAATATGGTATCCGTAAAAAAAGAAAGTGAAAAAAGAATAAATACACTTGAAAAAGCTGAGTTGATGGTGTATAGTTGTTTCGATTTGCGTGAAAAAAATCTGGAAGAATTGATACAAATGACAAAAATCCCGCCCCAAAATCTGGCCGATATACTGGTAAGGCTTGAAGCAAAGGGGTGGATTGAGGAGTTCTGTCAGAACCATTACAGAAAAAAATGAAACAGTCAAAAAGGAGTTTTTAGTCATGGCAAAGAACCTGGTAATTGTGGAATCACCCGCTAAGGTGAAGACGATCAAAAAATTTTTGGGTAAAAATTATGAGGTGACTGCATCGAACGGACATGTCCGGGACTTGCCGAAAAGCCAGCTTGGAATAGATGTGGAACATGATTTTGAACCCAAATATATTACGATTCGGGGAAAGGGAGATATTCTTGCGAAGCTTCGTAAAGAAGTGAAAAAAGCCGATAAAATCTACCTTGCGACAGACCCCGATCGTGAGGGCGAAGCAATATCCTGGCATTTGGCGCAGGCTCTGAAATTAGAGGACAAAAACGTCTATCGTATCAGCTTTAATGAAATCACTAAAAATGCGGTTAAGGCATCGCTTAAGACGCCTCGCGAGGTCGATATGGATTTGGTGGACGCACAGCAGGCCAGGCGTATGCTGGACCGTATGGTTGGCTATAAAATAAGCCCCCTGCTTTGGGCAAAAGTAAAGCGCGGCTTAAGCGCGGGCCGTGTCCAGTCGGTTGCGCTTCGCATTATCTGCGACAGGGAAGAAGAGATCAATGCATTTATTCCGGAAGAATACTGGACGTTAGACGCCAAACTTTCCGTCAAAGGAGAAAAACGTCCCCTTACGGCGAAATTTTACGGAAGTACGTTGGGCAAGCTTACAATTTCTTCAAATCAAGAGCTTTTGGCCATTAAAAAAGAGATCGAAAAGGCGCGATATGAAGTGCTTGAGGTAAAACGGGGAAAGCGTATGAAAAAGGCGCCGATGCCGTTTACGACAAGCACGCTGCAGCAGGAAGCCTCAAAGGCGCTGAATTTTTCGATTCAGAAGACAATGCGCCTTGCCCAGCAGCTTTATGAGGGAATCGACATTAAAGGGCAGGGGACGGTAGGGTTAATTACTTACCTGAGAACGGATTCTATGCGTGTTTCGGAAGAGGCGGATCAGGCAGCCAGGAATTATATCGCGCAGGCATACGGGGAACCGTATGTAACGGAGCATACAAGCGGAAAGCAGAATGCGGCGAAGATACAAGACGCGCATGAAGCAATCCGTCCTACCGATATTACCAGGACGCCGGTGCTGGTGAAAGAATCGCTTTCAAGGGATTTGTTCCGGCTGTATCAGCTGATCTGGAAGCGCTTTACCGCCAGCAGGATGAGCGAAGCCGTGTATGAGACGACTTCCGTCAAAATTGGGGCGGGGGATTACCGGTTTCATGTGTCCGCTTCCAAAATAGCGTTCGACGGATTTTTATCCGTCTATACGTCGGAAGATGAAGATAAGCCGGAACAGAACGTGCTTTTAAAATCCATAGATGAAAAAACGGCTCTTACCTTGCAGTCACTGGAAGAAAAGCAGCATTTTACCCAGCCGCCGGCGCATTTTACCGAGGCGTCTTTGGTCAGGGCGTTAGAAGAACTTGGGATTGGCCGCCCGAGTACATATTCCCCGACGATTACGACAATCCTCGCCAGAAGGTATGTCGTAAAGGAGAATAAAAATCTGTATGTAACGGAACTTGGCGAAGTGGTTAATTCCATTATGAAAGATTCTTTCCCCACAATTGTAGACGAACATTTTACCGCGAACATGGAATCTCTTCTTGATAAAGTGGAAGAGGGGGCGGTAAGCTGGAAAACGGTGGTAAGCAATTTTTATCCCGATTTAAATGAAGCGGTTGCGGTTGCGGAAAAAGATTTGGAAAAGGTTACGATTGAAGACGAAGTTTCGGATGTGATATGCGAAGAATGCGGCCGGAATATGGTAGTCAAATACGGCCCGCACGGCAAATTTTTGGCTTGCCCGGGATTTCCCGAATGCCGCAGTACAAAGCCTTATCTGGAAAAAACGGGTATTAAATGCCCCCTCTGCCAAAAAGAAGTCGTTATTAAAAAGACGAAAAAAGGCAGAAAGTATTACGGATGTGAAAATAATCCGGAATGTGAATTTATGTCATGGCAAAGGCCGTCGGAAAAACCCTGCCCCAAATGCGGCGGTTATATGCTGGAAAAAGGAAATAAACTGGCGTGTGCGGATGAACAATGCGGATACAGTGAAGCGCGCACGGAAAAAAAGGAATAGAATTTGTGAAAATTATATGAATATTCTTGTACATTCGGAATTTATATGCTAAAATACGACATAGCTAATACAAAATTCAGAATATTTATAAGGAGGATATCATATGAGTGTACAGTTGTTGGATAAGACAAGAAAAATTAATAAACTCTTGCACAACAATAATTCTTCTAAAGTGGTATTTAACGACATATGTGAGGTACTGACGGAGATTTTGAAGTCCAACATCCTGGTAATCAGCAAAAAAGGAAAGGTCTTAGGGAGCAGTATCAGCAAAGGAATTGAAGAAATTGGAGAATTGATTGTGGATGAGGTTGGCGGATTTATCGATCCGCTTCTGAATGAACGGCTTTTGGGGATACTTTCGACAAAAGAAAACGTAAACCTGGAAACACTGGGGTTTGCTGATGATTTAAAGAGATATTGTGCAATCATTACACCGATTGATATAGCGGGGGAGCGGCTGGGGACTTTATTTGTGTACCGGTGCGACGCGCAGTATAATATTGACGATATTATACTCAGCGAATACGGCACGACGGTAGTCGGGCTTGAAATGATGCGTTCCGTCAATGAAGAGAGCGCCGAAGAAAGCCGTAAAATCCATATCGTAAAATCTGCCATCAATACGCTTTCCTTCTCGGAACTCGAAGCCATTACGCATATATTTGAAGAACTCGACGGCAACGAAGGTATTTTAGTTGCCAGCAAAATTGCGGACCGGGTTGGAATTACGCGTTCCGTTATAGTCAACGCACTGCGCAAATTTGAAAGCGCAGGAGTTATAGAGTCCCGGTCCTCCGGAATGAAAGGAACTTATATTAAGGTATTAAACGACGTTGTTTTCGACGAACTGCAAAATATCAGACGCCAAAATGAACATTAAATGAAAAAAATTTACAGAAGGATTTACAGTATTTTACTGTAAATCCTTTTTTTTACATATTTTGTGTTAAATACGCAAAAAAATACAATATGGTGTAAAAAGTGATAAAAAAATACTTGTGTTTTGTTTTAATAATCTCTATAATATGGAATAGAATAAAATAACTATGAAAGAAAAGGTCGGTGAGGAGAATTTATGTTTTCGACGAATGTGTACAGTTATATCAATGTCCTGAATAAAGCGGCGGATGCGAGCTGGCTGAGAGAGCAGACAATCACAAATAACCTTTCAAATGTAAATACGCCGGGTTATAAACGCAAGGATGTGGATTTTGAAGGCGTATTGAGACGGGAACTTGGCAGCATGAAATACCGTACGCTGGACGACAAGGTAGATCATGTGGATTTAAGCCGCCTGAATGCGTCTACCTATTATGACCATGCCAACTATTCTTATCGTGTGGATAAGAATAATGTAGATGTGGATACGGAAAACGTGGAACTTGCATCAGAAAAAATCCGTTATGATGCGTTGATTGATTCTATGACACAGGAGTTTTCCAGGCTTCGCGTTGCTATGTCAAAATAAAACAGGCATAGTACACAGTTTCTGCGCATAAATTGTTGCAGTTACATTACAGTGGCATATAGTATAACAACAGGAACGAGGAGGAGATAAAATGGCATTGTTTCAGGCATTTGATATCAGCGCGTCCGGAATGACGGCAGAACGCTTCCGTACGGACATCATTGCAGAAAACGTAGCAAATGTGAACACAACCCGCACGGAAGACGGTACGCCTTACCGGAGGAAGATTGTGACGTTTGCGGAAAAAGACAAAGTTTCATTTGCAGATGTGCTTTCAAAATCTGCACGCCACTACGGCGGGAACGGAGTGAAGGTAACAAAGGTGCTTGACGACGAATCAACCGATTTTATTATGAAGTACGATCCGGCTCACCCGGATGCGGATGAAAACGGATACGTATCGTATCCGAATGTCAATATTGTGACGGAAATGACAAATCTGATTGATGCCAGCAGAGGATATGAGGCGAACGTTACCGCATTTAATGCGGTAAAAGCCATGGCTCAGGCAGGCCTGCAGGTTGGGAAGCAATAATGCGGGTGAAAGATAAAAATTTCAGGGAGGAATACAAAAATGGATGTAGCTTCATTATACAGCGTAGCGCCTGATTACATAGCACAGTCTTACGGACAGAACAGGGCGGTACAGGCTTCGTCAGATGAAGCCGGCAGTTTCGGTTCTATTTTGGATACGGCATTGAATATGATCAATGAAACCAATAATTACCACAATGCAGCGGAATCTGCGCAGATCCGCTTTGCGCTTGGCGAGTCGTCCAGTACGCATGAACTGGCGGTTGCGCAGCAAAAGGCAAACCTTGCCCTGCAGTATACCGTGGCGGTTCGGGACAAGGTAATGGAAGCGTATAAAGAAATCATGAATATGTCTGTTTAGTAGGGTAGGGAAGCAAAATGCCAGAGAATGTGCAAAATATAATAAATAAAATAGGTGAATGGTGGAAGAAGTTTTCGATAAAACAAAAGACACTGCTTGTCAGCATAACGGCGGTTATCGTGCTGGCGCTTGTAATTCTGGCAGTTGTGATGAATCAGCCGACGATGGTTCCGCTTGTTACTTGTGAAAATGCAAAACAGGCATCGCAGGTCAAGGAACTGCTGGCCGGAGAAAATATCGACGCCCAGGTTTCTCCGGACGGGCTGAGTTTTTCGGTAAATGTAAAGGATCAGGCCAACGCATCTATTCTGCTTGGGGCAAATAATATCCCGGCAGACGGCTACGGCATAGAAAACGTATTTGACGGAAGCTTTAGCACGACGGAATCGGATAAGAGCAAGAAATACCAGTTATACCTTGAGAAAAAATTCGAAGAAGATCTTGCGGTGATTTCCAATATTGAAAGCGCCAATGTATCTTTGTCCATGCCGAAAGAAGACGGGACGATTATTTCCATGGGGCAGGAAACGTATGCGAGCGTTATTTTGACTTTGTCCGGAGAGATGGAAGAAGAACAGGCCGCCGGAATTGCCGAATTTATGGCGACTGAGGTCGGTAACAAATCCACGAGTAATATCCGGATTTTGGATTCGGACGGAAACGTCCTTTTTTCCGGAGGGGATTCTTCGTCGGCCATTGGAAGCGCAAACTCCCAGCTTTCTTTAAAAGCCAAAGCGGAGAATATGGTTAAAAAAGGAGTAAAAGACGTTGTTCTTGGGACGGATGTATATGACAATGTTGAGGTCGGGCTGAACCTGGCGATGAATTTTGAAACGCAGAGAACGGTAAACCAGCGTTATTATGTAGACGACGGACGGGAGCAGGGTTATCTCAACAGTGAAAGTACATTTGAGTCGGAGGCCCAGGGTGGACGAGCCGACGTCCCGGGTACGGATACCAACGGGCAGGATACGACGTATACGCTGCCGGATTCAGAGGTTACTTCTTCCTCGTCAAGCGAGACGAAGAGGGATTATCTTACTAGCCAGGAGGTTACGGAGAAAAACAGCGACGGAGGTACCATAGATTATGAGGCGTCATCCGTTTCTGTTGTGGCAACTTCGTATGTGGTTTATGATGAGAGGGCTTTAAAGGCGGACGGGACGCTTGACAATATGTCGTTTGACGAGTTTGTGGCTCAAAACAGCAATCGCGTCAAAACGACGGTAGATGATGAATTTTACGATATGGTGTCAAACGCCACCGGATTTTCCCGCGACAATATTACGATTGTCGCATATGACGTGCCGTTTTTTAAATATGCGTCTGCAAGCGGGCGTGACATTGCCGATTATCTGCAGATTGCGCTTGCGGTACTGATTTTCTTTTTGCTTGGATTCGTTGTGTTCCGGAGTATGAGGAAACAGGAAGAGCAAGCGATAGAACCGGAACTTTCTGTAGAATCATTACTGGAAACGACAAAAGAAGTGGAAGAGGAAAATCTGGAGGATATCGGTTTCTCCGAGAAATCGGAAACCCGTATTTTGATCGAACGTTTTGTGGAAGATAATCCGGAAGCAGCGGCGTCATTGCTACGCAACTGGCTGAATGAGGAGTGGGATTAAGATGAGTAACGAAGAATTAACAGGTGTCCAGAAATCGGCGGTATTGTTAATTGCACTTGGGCCGGAAAAGTCGGCGGACATTTTTAAGCATTTGAAAGAAGATGAAATAGAAGAACTGACATTGGAGATTGCGAACACCAGAAGCGTATCTCCGCAGATGAAAGAACGTGTATTGAATGAATTTTACCAGGTGTGCCTGGCGCAGCAATATATTGCCGAGGGCGGCATTGCTTATGCAAAAGAACTGTTAGACAAGGCTTTGGGCGGAGAACGGGCGCAGGAAGTAATTTCCAAACTCACCGCATCCCTGCAGGTTCGGCCGTTTGAATTTGTGCGCAAGACCGATCCGAGCCAGGTGCTGAACTTTATACAGGATGAGCATCCGCAGACGATTGCTATGATTTTGGCCTATCTGACGCCGGCGCAGGCCGCGATGATTATGGGAGCGCTTTCGCCGGAAGTACAGGCGGATGTAGCGAAGAGGATTGCAACGATGGATCGTACGTCGCCGGATGTAGTCAAAGAGGTGGAACGCGTGCTCGAACGGAAACTGTCTTCTCTGATCAACCAGGATTACACGGTTGTAGGCGGCGTGGATGCAATTGTAAATATTTTGAATACGGTAGACCGTTCGACCGAGAAGCATATTATGGAATCTCTCGAAATCGAAGAACCGGAATTGGCAGACGAGATCCGCAAGAAGATGTTTGTATTCGAGGATATTATGCTGCTTGACGACCGTGCAATCCAGCGCGTGCTCCGCGATGTGGACAACAATGATTTGGCGGTAGCGCTCAAAGGTTCCAATGAAGACGTCCAGAATACGATTTTCAAGAATCTTTCCAAACGTCTGGCTTCTATGATACGCGAGGATATGGAATTTATGGGGCCGGTCCGTATGAAAGATGTGGAAGAGGCGCAGCAGAAGATTGTTGGCGTAATCCGTAAGTTAGAAGAGTCTTCAGAGATTGTAATCTCCAGAGGCGGAGGTGACGAGATCGTTGTCTAATTTGTTCAAGCAGTACAATACCGTAGAACGGGAAAAAGACGTACGCGTCATTGATTACAATCCTATGGTAGAAGAAAAACTCGCGGAACTGGTTCGTCAGCAAAACGGCGGCGGACCAGATGCTGATGGTTTCCAGGCGCTTGGATTTGTAGTGCCGGAAATTATAGAGGAAGATCCGCAGGAAGCCATAGAGCGGCAGAAACGGGAAGCGGAGGAAATTTTAAATTCGGCCCGCAGGGAAGCGGAAGAACGAATAGCATCCGCACAGTCGCAAGCCGTAGAGATTCAAAACGAAGCCAGGGAGTCCGGTTGCAAACAGGGCTATGAAGAAGGATATGCAAAGGTTAAAGCAGAGCTTGAAGAGGAATACGGGCAAAAGCAAAATGAACTGGAACGGCTTAAATGTGAGTTAATGGAAGATTACAACAAACAGTTGCGGGAACTGGAGCCAAAGCTTTTGGATACAATCCTGACGGTTGTAGAAAACGTTTTCCATATACAGTTTGACGATAAAAGGGAAATCTTGTTGTATTTAGTCCGCAATGCCATTGCGAATATTGACGGATGCAGAAGTTTCTGCATCCGTACAGGGAAGGCGGAAAAAGAATTTTTAGACAGCCACAGGGAAGAGATACTTTTGGGTATCGGACATGAAATTTCCCTAGAAATTGCGGCAGACGTTTCACTCGAAGAGGGTAAGTGCATCATTGAAACGGATACGGGCATCTTCGACTGCGGTACCGGCGTGCAGCTTAAGAACCTAATAAAAGATTTAAAATCATTATGTTTGTGAGGATGAAACAAAAGTGGCATATAATTTAGAAAAATATTTACAATTAGCAGACCGTACCTATTTTGACCGCCTTGGGAAGGTGGCTAAAGTTGTGGGATTAACGATAGAATCCATAGGGCCTGAAGCAAAACTGAATGATTTATGCCGCATCATGATTGACAAAAATAAGGACATTTCCGTAATGGCAGAAGTGGTGGGGATACGGGACAACCGCCTGCTGCTGATGCCGTACGAAAGTGTGGAAGGCTTAGGGATTGGGTGTACTGTGGAAAATACGGGACATCCTTTATCTGTGTGTGTGGGCAACGAATTACTCGGGCATATGGTAGACGGGATTGGCCGCACGGCAGAACCTGTGGCGTTTACCGAGGCCAGACAATATTCGGTAGAAGCGCCTCCGCCGGATCCTATGAAAAGAAAGATCATTGACGAAGTGCTTCCTTTGGGCGTAAAAGCAGTTGACGGGCTGATTACCGTAGGAAAAGGGCAGAGAATCGGAATATTTGCGGGTTCCGGCGTAGGTAAAAGTACGCTGTTAGGTATGTTTGCGAGAAATACAAGAGCCGATGTAAATGTAATCGCCCTGATTGGCGAGCGCGGCAGAGAAGTGCGGGAATTTATAGAACGGGATTTGGGAGAAGAAGGCATGGAGCGCTCTGTGGTTGTGGTTGCTACCTCCGATAAGCCTGCGCTAATCCGCAACAAAGCGGCAAAAACAGCGACGGCAATTGCGGAATATTTCCGTGACCAGGGGAAAGACGTGCTGCTGATGATGGATTCGCTTACGCGTTTTTCTATGGCGCAGCGTGAAATCGGCCTTGCGTCCGGCGAGCCTCCGGTTACAAGAGGATATCCGCCGAGCGTTTATTCGGAAATGCCCAAACTCTTAGAACGTGCCGGAAATGCCGAGTCGGGATCGATTACCGGGTTATATACGGTGTTGGTAGACGGGGATGATTTTAATGAGCCGATTACCGATACGGCGCGTAGTATATTAGATGGGCATATTATGCTTTCCCGGAAACTGGGGCATAAGAACCATTACCCTGCAATTGATATCCTGCAGAGTATTTCGAGGGTTATGAGTTCCATTGCGGCCGGAGATCACAAGGCTGCGGCCGGTAAGCTGAAAAATGTGCTTGCAACTTACCAGGAAGCAGAGGATTTGATTAATATTGGCGCATATAAACGGGGTTCCAATCCCGGTATTGACTATGCGGTTTCCAAAATAGACGCGGTGAACGCATATTTAATGCAGGATACAATGGAAAAATTTGACTTCGAAGAGGAAAAACGTATGTTAGAAGCCCTCTTTGCGGAATAAGGTGAATCAAATGGCAGTGTTTCGCTACAAAATGCAGAGTATATTAGATATCAAGCAAAAACTCGAAGAACAGGAAAAAATTGCTTTTGGCATAGCGGCCGCAAAACTTCAGGAAGAACAGGAACTTTTACAGAAATTTATGGTCAGGAAAGCGGGCTATGACCGAAAGGCGAGGACGCTTGTGGAAGGAACGATTGATCTTTTGGAAATCAACGCCTGCCGCAGAGCCATTGAAGTGATGAAGACAAAAATACGCGCGCAGATGCTGGAAGTACATAAGGCGCAAAGACAGCTTGAAGCTGCCCGCCAGCGGCTGAATGCGGTTATGATAGAACGTAAGACATATGAGAAACTAAAAGAAAAGAAGTTTGAAGAGTTTAAACAGGAACTTTTGCAGGAAGAGAAAAAAGAAATCGACGAATTGGTCAGTTACACGTATCATCAGAATGAAGAATAACAGGTGGTGGACAACATGGATAATGAAAACGCAATAAAGACGGAAGAGGAAAACGGAGATAAAAAAGCTGCAAAAAAAGCCGCAAAACTGGCAAAAAGAGAAGAAAAAGCAAAAAAAAGGGAAGAAAAACAAAGGCAAAAGCTGGCGAAAGCCGGAGCGTCTCCGGAGGAAATCGAGCGGGCGCTGGCAAACGGCGCCGAGTACGAAGAAGAGGGCGGGAGCCGTCTGGCCGTCTTTTTTGTAACGTTGGTCATTGTCGTAATATGGCTGGCAATTCTGGCTCTTCTGGTCAAAATGGATGTAGGCGGTTTTGGTTCTACGGTACTTCGGCCGCTGTTAAAGGATGTTCCTTACCTGAACCGGATTCTGCCGGAAGAAACAACGGATATTGCGAATGTAATGCCGGAACAAGGCGCTACGGAAAATCCGTATGCGACGCTGGATGATGCGGTTGCGCGGATCAAGGCGCTTGAGATAGAACTGCAGGAAGCGAAGAATGCCGTGGAAGACGGCCAGAACAAAATTGCGGAACTGAATGAACAGTCGGCGCAGTTAGAACAGTATAAAGCGAATGAAGCGGCATTTGTAGAGCAGAAGCAAAAATTTGATGAAGAGGTTGTATTTTCCGATCAGGCTCCCGATATAAATGAATACAGAACCTTTTATGAGGAAATTGAGCCTGCCAATGCGGAAGCTATTTACAAACAGGTAATCGAACAGCAGCAGCATGACGGGGAACTGGAAAAATACGTCAGTATGTATTCTACCATGAAGCCCAAGCAGGCGGCGGCAATTTTTGATACCATGACAAACGATCTGAAACTTGTGGCCAGAATTTTAGAGGCCATGGAGGCAGACGCCAGCGCTGATATTCTGGGGGCGATGAATGCGGAAACAGCGGCAAAGCTGACCAAAATCATGGAACCCTCTGAATAATAAATAATTATTATCACAGAAAGGAGGCGAAAGAAAATGGGAACTGATATTTCAGGAATTACAAAAACAATCATGCAGGCCAGAAGCAGCTTAAAAGCGGAAGCGTCAGGCAATGCAAAAGAGCAAAAGGCTGCTGTCAGTTTTATGCAGTTTATGAGCCAGAGCGTTTCACAGCCGTCCAATACGGCGTTCCGTATGGAACCTGCTGAGAAAAACACGACAAAGGCAGCGTATGACAGTTGTTATGATGCGGCAAAAAGCGTTACCGTAAAAGAGGAGGCCGTACCGGAAGAATTGGTTTCAGAGGCATCCGGCCTTATGGAAGGGTATGAAGAGGACGTCAGGGAAATATTAAAAGAAGAGCTTGGAGTGACGGATGAAGAAATCAGCCGGGCGATGGAACTTTTGGGGATGGACTTTTCGGATTTATCTAATTTAAAAGAACTCGCTGCTTTGGTGCAGGAGTTGACGGGGGAAGATATAGGAACCTTGTTTTTAAGCGAAGCCTTCCAGAATGTAAAAGAACAGGTTATGGCAGTAACAGAGGAATTGTGCGGCCAGCTTGGTATCACCAAAGAGGAATGGAATCTGATTTCGGATGCTTTGGCGCAGGACAAACCGGAACATGCCTTGCCGTCTGACGATATCTCAGACGGGATCCCAAAGGAGACAGAAACACCAAAAGTTCCGGCGCCCGTTGAAAAAGACGAAGCTTTGCCGGAGCATAACGGATCCGGGCAGGATTCCCTAAAAGGGCAGGAACAAAAGGCCGCTGCAGTAAAAGAAGCGCCACAGCAAGAACCGGTTTACACAGAAGAAACCCGGCAGGAAGGACAGAAAGTACAAGGTTCAGGGCAAGGTGAAATGGACGCCCGCAATGCGGGAACCGGGACACAGCCGGATATGGCGGATAGTTCTGATGCAGATGCAGACAGCCAGGGGACAATGGAACATGCAAAAACAGTAAATCCGGAAACGGTAAATACCAATCCGTTGTTTGTAGACGGGCAGGCAGGAAGAACAGAGGAATTTGTGCCGTTGCAGCAGGAGGCGGCTCCCTTTACCGGCCAGACGGACGCTATGGAGTTAATTGAGCAGATAGCAAAGAATGTCCGTGTGACCATCTCGGCTGAAACCACATCTATGGAAATGCAGCTGAATCCAGAGAATTTAGGTAAAATTTATTTGAATATCTCCGAAAAAGAAGGCGCGGTGCGCGCACAGATAGCCGCGCAAAACCAGATGGTAAAAGAAGCGCTTGAAACGCAGGTTGCAGAACTTCGGCAGAGTTTAAGCCAGCAGGGAATCAAAGTAGACGCGATTGAGGTAACAGTGGCAACTCATGAGTTTGAACAAAACTTAGAAGAAAACGCCAGGCAGCAAGAGCAGGCGCGCAGGCAGATGGAAGAATCCCAAAAGCAGGGCAGAAGAAGCTTAAATTTAAATGATTTGGATGAATTATCCGGCCTGATGACAGAAGAAGAGCAGCTTGCGGCGCAGATTATGCGCGATAATGGCAACCAAGTAGATTTAACAGCATAAAATGAAAGGAGCGTTTTTATGGCGTTAGTGATGCCCGTTGAAAACGGAAAAGTAGTGGAAACCGGCACCTCGGCTTCCTCAAAATCATCCAAGGCAGAAGCAAGC
This sequence comes from uncultured Lachnospiraceae bacterium, assembly GCA_910577065.1. GTDB lineage: Bacteria > Bacillota > Clostridia > Lachnospirales > Lachnospiraceae > Roseburia_B. Next base: position 26,028 of record CAJTLD010000012.1, read on the forward strand.
AGCACGTCCGGCCTTGACAAAGAAGCGTTTTTACAGCTGCTGGTAGCGCAGATGCAGTATCAGGATCCGCTTGAACCAATGGATAATACGGAGTATATTTCCCAGCTGGCGACATTCTCCCAGTTGGAAGCGACGCAGAACTTGTCAGATACGGTAAGCAAGGGTATGGCAAACAGCCTGGTAGGGAAATATGTTTTCCTGAACGTAACCGATAAGCTTGGGAACGTATCGACGGTAGCCGGAAAAGTGGATTACGTTATGTATGAGAACGGCGAAGTATATTTGGCGGTGAACGATGGAATTTATTCGCTGGCAGACTTAGATACAGTAGCGGACGGGGCATATTATGAAGCGTTTGAAATGGCAACGGTATTTTCAGCCGCAATTGCAAAACTTCCTTCCGTGAATACCGTAACGAAAGCAGATGCATCGGCAATCGAAAGCGCCAGGGCAATGTATGACGCAATGAATACATACCAACAGGGATTTGTCAGCAAGGAAGATCTTGACAAATTAACGGCTCTGGAGAAAAAATTAAAAGAGATTATGCCTTCCGAAGGAGATTCTTCCGGTGACAAGGACGATACCGGCGATAAGGAAGACAAAGACGATACGGAGGTTAAAGACGGCTGACAGGTGAGGTAGAAGCATGGAAAAGATCACAAACCGATTTACATCCATTGAACAGGTAGCGGGCAAGTATTTAAAAACATCCGGGAATGCAGGGAAGCGGGAATATCCACCGGTTTCTTTTGAAGAAGTCCTGCGCGAAAAACAGTCGGAAGCAGCATCCGGATTGAAATTTTCCAAACACGCTTCTATGAGGCTGCAAAAACGCAATATCAGCCTTACCGAAGACCAGAACGAGCGTCTGGAAAACGGCGTTTTAAAAGCCGGGGAAAAGGGGATACGTGAATCGCTGGTTATGGTGGATTCACTGGCATTTATTGTCAATGTCCCGAATAAAACCGTTGTAACCGCAATGGAACAAACAGAAGCACAAAGCAGTATATTTACCAATATTGACGGCGCCGTTATTATGTAGCTGGGCCTTAGGGAAAGCAAATATGCCTTTGACTGACAGAAAAGGCTGGGGCGCCATGAAAAATCAGGAGGTCATTTATTATGATGAGATCGTTATTTTCTGCTGTGTCGGGACTTAAGACACATCAGACTAAGATGGACGTTATCGGTAACAACGTATCAAACGTAAATACCGTAGGGTTCAAATCTTCGAGAGTTGTTTTCAGCGATATTATGTACCAGACGTCTGCCAGCGCAACCGCAGCAAATGCGGCTACCGGAAAAGGCGGTATGAACGCGAAACAGATTGGTCTGGGCGTTGCAATGGGGGCGACAAAAATTACAATTACGTCATCTGGTTCCGCAGAAACAACCGGAGATCCGTTTGATATCCGTCTGACGGATAAGGTAACTACCAACTTTTTCGTAGTAAACAACGGTTCCCAGAACCTCTTTACCAGATCCGGATCGTTTTATATTGACGGTTCGGGCAACCTGGCCATGACTTCCACCGGTTATACGGTTATGGGCTGGCAGGTAGATCCGACAACCGGTGAAATCAAAAAAGATACCGTATCTGCGCTGCGTATTATGCAGGAGAAGAACCAGACTTCCGCACCGGAAGCAACGACACTGGGAACCGTAGGCGGCATTATGGATAAAAACGACGTTAATGTAACGAGCGACGACGGCCATATCATGAACCTGAACTTTTATGATAAACTCGGTTACCGTTATGTCGCGCAGTTTTCCGTTAAGGTAGTGGATCCGGATAATGGGGACTACACCGTAGAACTGAAAGACATTCTGGATTCGGAAAATAAATCCGTCCTTTCGGAATACTTGGATAACGGGGGCGACTTAGCGGCCGTATTCGGCAGGAACACAACGTCCAAAAAGACATATCCGATTACGGACAGCCATATTAAATATATGACAAACGGAGATCCGAATTTGGGCTTCCAGGGCGACGGATATTATTATCAGTATGCAACGTTTGACACAGCCGGCAATCCGATTACGGAATATGTGCAGGTGACAATGGATACGGCTACGAATACGTATACGGTTCCAAGCTATACCTATTTTGCAGACGCGCAAAGCGGTATCGATCAGGTGGGCGGCATTACGACCCAGCCCAAGACAGGGACGGTTACGGATTTGTTCGGCATTACACAGGCACAGTTAAATGCAAACGGCAGCACGACTACGCCGACCGGTTCATTTAATACGACTACGGGCGCATATGAGTACACCAGCCCGGCGGTAAACTATACCTTAAAGTTTAACCCGGACAACGGTGAATTTACATATGTCGGGATGCAGGGTTCTGACACGGTAACCTTAAACCTTGCAGATACGCTTGGCAATAACTTTGAAAATATTGAGATTGATTTTTCCGGCTGTACCAATGCGGAAAACGGCGGGAAGAGCACCATAGGGGCTTCCGCAGGCATTAACAACGGCAGCGAAGGAAAAGGTAAGCCGCTCGGCGTCTTAATCGGTTTAAGCGTGGACAATAACGGAAAAATCTATGGTTCTTATGATAACGGCAATACCGAACTTTTAGGGCAGATTGCCGTAGCGCAGTTTGCAAATGCTTCCGGTCTTGAAAAAGTCGGTGAAAACTGCTACATGACGACCTTAAACTCAGGTGAATTTGACGGCATCGGCGTGGAGGTTGCGGCGGACGGCAGCAGCATGACATCGGGAGAACTTGAGATGTCGAATGTCGATTTGTCAACGGAATTTACGCAGATGATTATCACACAGAGGGGATTCCAGTCAAATTCACGTATCATAACCGTTTCGGATACGCTTTTGGAAGAGTTGATTAACCTTAAGAGGTAAGCGATAAATAAAGTATAGGTGTTCCATTTTAACACAGGATGTGGTATAATGTGTGTATGATTTGGTAATACATCAACCGGGTCATACACACATTTACTGATTATCTGTATTGAAAAAAAATCAAGCAGCTTGTAGACAAGTGGGATAAAATTTAGTACACTATAGGTTGATAGGCTTTACCGGATTACTTAAAAAATAAAATGGGTAGGTGAGAATGAGTGGATATAACATCTTTATTGGGCATTGTCCTTGGATTGGCAATGGTCATCTTCGGTATTCTGTCGAACAAAGCAGATATTTTTGGTTACATTGATGTGCCTTCTGTCATCATTACAATTGGCGGTTCCATTACGGGCGTTTTGGGTTCGTTTAAATTGGGCGATTTTATCAATGGCTTTAAGAGTATTGCACTTGTAATGAAAGAAGACGCTATGGATCCCGGCGAAATAATCGGCAATGTAATCAATCTGGCGAACGTAGCCAGAAAAGAAGGACTTTTAGCGTTGGAAGAAGCGTCGAACGACATTGATGATCCGTTCTTAAAGAAAGGTATCATGCTTGTGGTAGACGGTACGGATCCCGAGTTGGTTCGCGGTATTCTGGAAACGGAGTTGACATGTCTGGAAGACAGGCACAAGAAGGTAATTGGTTTCTGGGAAAAATGGGCGGAGTTAGGCCCTGCATGGGGTATGATCGGTACGCTGATCGGTTTGGTAAACATGCTGAACAATATGGAAGACGCATCGGCAATCGGCCCTGCCATGGCGGTTGCGTTGCTTACAACTTTATATGGTTCCATGATTGCAAACTGGCTATGTATCCCAATTGCAGCCAAGATGAAGGTGAACAATGATCTGGAAATCATAGTCAAAGATGTTATGGTAGAAGGCCTTCTCTCTATTCAGGCGGGAGAAAATCCAAGGGTAATTGAAGAGAAGCTCAAATCCTTCCTGTCACCGGCTGTCCGAGAGAGCGTTGGCACAGGCGGAGGTGAGGAATAGTGGCAAAAAAGAAACGGGAAGAAGAATCCAAAGGCGCGCCCGCGTGGATGGCCACATTTAGTGATTTGATGAATCTGTTGTTATGTTTCTTCGTGTTGCTTTTTTCCATGTCGACTGTTGATGCGGAGAAGTTCCAAATGGTAGTCGCTTCCCTGCAGAGTACGTTTAGCGTATTGCCGGCGGGCGGTTCTTCTATTGGGGAAGGCCAGCTGATTTCATCGGGCGTCAGCCAGTTAAAAGATTTCAGTATTTATTTTGAACAGCTTTCCGAAGAAGAACAGGAAGCGGAAGACATAAAAGAACAGAGCGTAAAAGATACATATCGGGAGGAAGCCTTAAAAGAGTCCGAACAGATGGCGGAAGAAATCAGCAAACAGGCAGAAAGCGAAGGCATCCAAAACCAGGTGGAAGTGGATTTTAATGCGCAATATGTCCTTCTTACCTTAAACGGCGCGTTGCTGTTTGATTCTGGGCGTTCCGAAATACGGGATGAGGCATATCCTCTGGTTGATAAAATCGGAGCGATCCTGACCAATTATCAAAGCAATATCATAGAGATTGAAGGGCATACGGATAATGTGCCGATTTCAAACAGCAAGTACGAGGACAACGACGTACTTTCTATGTACCGTGCGCTTAGTGTGGCGAATTATATCAGGAGCATTACAGATTTGGAACCGAGCCTGCTAAAATCCTCGGGAAGGGGAGAATATGTCCCGATTGCGGACAATGCGACTCCGGAAGGAAGGGCGCGCAACCGAAGGGTAGAGGTTAAAATCTATAACTCCTATAATTCGAATAATTAACAGGAAGAAAGGAATAGGGATATGAAAAAGAATCTGATTACGGTTGTTGTTTTGGCGTTGGTTCTGGTAAACCTGGTTTTGACGGCTGTTTTGACAATTACCATCCTGCCGCAGACCAAAAAGGCAAATGAATTAATTACCCGGGTATGTTCCGCAATTGATTTGGAACTTCGCAGCGGCGCGGTGACAAATGACGCCGCTATGCGCGTGCCGATTGATAAAGTCGCCACATTTGACGTTGAGGAAATGACGATCAATTTAAAAGACAGCGGAGACGGCAAAAAGCATTATGCAACCGTTGCTGTTTCGCTTTCTATGAATACGGAAAGCGATGGTTATAAGGAGTATGGCGGAGAGAAAATGACGGAACGGTTAAGCCTTATTAAGAACCAGATTAACTCCATTATTTCCGGGTATACATATGAAGAATTTACGGCGGATCAGCAGGCAGTGCAGAATGCGATTTTGGCAGGGCTGCAGCAGTTGTTTAATTCTGATTTTATTGTAAGCGTAGGATTTTCTACAGTTACGTCCCAGTAACAAAAAAAGCGCATTAGGCGGGTGGTGAAATTTCATGGGTGATGTGTTGTCCCAGAACGAAATTGATAGTTTGTTAAAGGCATTAAACGAGGGTGAACTTGATGTAGATGAAATGAAAGACACTCCGGATAAGCCTGTCAAAAACTACGATTTTGCAAGACCTTCAAAATTCTCGAAAGAGCATTTGAGGACATTGGAAATTATATTTGAACATTATGGGAGGTTATTGTCTACCAACCTTCCGGTATATTTGAGGAAAAGCGTCCAGGTAGAAGTGATGGAT
>CAJTLD010000013.1:0-6642 GCA_910577065.1 uncultured Lachnospiraceae bacterium
CCTCTGGCTGACGGAACTTTGCCAACATGATTCGCACCCAAAGGGTATGATATGTCAAATAAGGCAGGAGCAGCGGGCTACGTTGACCGCTTTTGGCGTAAATATCACGCTAAATGAAAGATGCAGATGCCAGGAATAACTTTTCAAACACGCTCCAGCATCCGCACCGCGAAATCCCGCATAGTGCATCTTAAATACGCAAACAGCGCTTCATCCTCCCCATACTGCCGCCGGATCAGATTTTTTAAAAACGTCTCCAGATAACGCACCGCTTCCTCCAGAGTCTTTTCCGACAAAAGCCTTGCCGCTTCCAGATATTCCCGTTCGCTAATCCCGGCCTGCTCCAGAGGTTTATCCAAAAGAAAATGCGCCGCCAGATCCTGTGTAACAATACTGCATATATTATCCATTGCGCTTTCATATTCATTGCCGCAGCTTAAAAGAAGCCCCCTAACATAAGGAACTCCCATTCTTTTCAAAAACCTCTGTTCCAAACAGATACAATCTACATATTCCGACACAGCGTCAATACCGGATAACCTATGCAAATCCGCCAAAACCGGATAATCCAGCGTCAAAAGCGTCTCCTGCGGCGCATATTTCACATCATAGCTTCGGATAAACGCCAAAATCCCCTTTTTCACCGTATCGCATAAGCATTCCACACCGTAATCTTCAAAATCCATCATCAGCGTTCCATACGCATTTTGCATCCGTTCAAATTTTTGGATTACAACCTGCCTGCCGGACAAATAAGCGTCCATAGGAGATAACTTCCCCCCAACAAGCGCATTATTTCCGGAAACATCAAGTTCCCGAACGCAATACAGCACCGCCTCCATCAAAGCCTGCGCCCTTTCATAAGACACAGACGAATGCTCATGCCCACAGAAATCCCTCGCCAGCCCGAGCGCCACCGGCGCCAGTTCCTCCATACTGTAACGACATTGTTCCATTCCGGTCACCTCCAGCATAAATCACGCAGCGTCTCCATATACAATTCCTTATCCCAGCGGGTTACAAAATCAAACTTCCCAAACTCCCCATGTCCTTCCGTTTGCCGGTATCCCGTATACCCGGCGCGCACAGCCTGGGCAAAAACATCCAGACAAGTACCTTTCAAATAATCCAAATCCCCAAAACAAACTTCCTCAAACTGCTCCCGCATAAAAGAAAGCAGTTCATCATCCGTAATTTCATCCGCCATCTCATTCTTATAAGAAAAAAATATATCCTGAAGCTCCATCAAAACCTCACAATATTCTTCCTGTCCAATATAATCCGAATCACAGAACGCATAAATAATTTTCGGCAAAATCCCCTCCCCAAACTCAATCCTGCGTTCCTTTTTCAGAGCATACACACGCTCCTCCGCCAGCAGGGCAGCCTCCTCTCTGCTCAAAGTCAGCCCAAACCGCTGCGTATAAGGAACCGTCTCCAAAATCTGCTCCACCTGCGCCTGCTTCGTCATAAGCTCCAGCCAATACGTCTCCCGCATAAAACCCTCCTCAAATTATTATGTAAGTCTGCCAAAAACAAATAATTGAGACTTTAAAGCCGCCCAACCCACAAAAAACCAAACAACACCCTTCCGCCATCCAGCACAGCAAAAAGCCGGTCAAAACCGCAGTCAGGCAGGGGGCAGGGGATGCGGCAGGGGCATTGTTCCGGGATTTAGGGGTTCTTAAGTATCCCGTTCAATCCCAGCAATGCCCTGCCACGGATGGCAGGGCAAGCCGGAACCGCGCCACGGACGGCGCGTTTCCGGCGGTTGCGTCAGCATAAAAAAGCAGTACAGGGGGATACATTAGGACCCCTTAATCCCGGAACACAGCCCCTGCCGCATCCCCTGCCCCCTGTCTGACGGAACCTCTGCCACGCTTAAAATCTCCGGATCGCATCCACCGGACACGCCTTTTTACAAGCCCCGCACCGGATACACTCCAAATGGTTCGCATTTTCCACCGGATCCACCTGCATCTGGCAAACTTTTTTACAAACTCCGCACCCTGTGCACTTCTCTTTATCCACACGGTACCGGAACACAGAGATCGGGTTAAACACGGAGTAAACCGCACCAAGCGGACAAATATACTTACAAAACGGCCGGTAAATGATGACCGACAATACCACCGTCACCAAAAGCAGCACATTTTTCCAAGCATACAGCCACCCAATGGCGCCGCGCATAGACTGATTTAAAAGCACCAGAGGAAGCCCTCCCTCCAATGTCCCCGCCGGGCAAATCAGCTTACAAAAAAAAGGCGCGCCCTGCCCCAAAATATCCACAACAAACAGCGGCATCAAAATCACAAATACAGCCAAAATGACATACTTTAATTTCCGCAGCGCCTTATCCCCACGAAACGTCCCGATTTTTTTAGGAAACGGAATCTTGTGAAGCAAATCCTGTATCAGCCCAAACGGGCACAGCCAGCCGCAGATAAACCGCCCGCACAAGGCTCCCACAAACATCAGAAAACCCGCCACATAAAACGCAAATTTAAAATTCCAGTTTCCGATCACTGCCTGCATCGCACCGATTGGGCAGGCGCCGAGTGCGCCCGGGCACGAATAGCAGTTTAACCCGGGGACGCAGAGATTTTTTAATTTTCCCCTGTAAATCTTTCCCTGTACAAAACCTGCCAGATAGCTGTTTGTAAGAAACGCCCAGAGCGCCTGTACCCTGTGGCGTTTCCATTCATTCGTATGTTTTCTTTTATCCAATTCCGATACACTCCAGACATATATTGATTGCTTTTGCCATAACAACGGACATCTCCCCGCGGTAAATCCCGATGCCCATCAGGATAAGCCCGGCTGCCGCTGTAAAGAACCCGGCGCGGGGAGTCTTTAAAATGCGCCTCATTGCGCCACTTCCTGCAGTTCTTGTTCCACAACGCTCTTCCATTCATCCAGGGAACGGCTGCCGGTATAGGTTTCTCCCACAATATTTCCGTCCTTGTCTACAAAAAAGGTTTCCGGAACGGCGTTTATCCCCATAAGCCTGCCATTTAGGTAGCCTGCGTCCGGTATCAGAAACGGATAGGTTACTCCCGTCTGCTCGGCCAAAAGCTTTGCTTTTTCGACTGCTTCCCCATCGGCGGAACCCGTAGCATCAATCGCGTCCAGGGCAATGCCTACTACGTTTACGCCCTGATCGGCCATTTCATTACGCAGCTTTTCCAGATCAGGAATCTCGTTGATACAGGGCGTACACCAGGTCGTAAACACGTTTACCATTGTCAGGCTGTAATCTGAAAACATGTCCTGCGTATACGTATTCCCTTCCATATCCTCCATGGAAAATTCCCCCAGGCTTTCTCCTCCTGCCGGCTCTGCGCCGGCCTGTGTGTCCTCTGCCACAGAAGCGTCCGCCGGATTCTCCGCCGCCATGTCCGACGGTTCGCCGCATCCTCCCAAAAGCGCTATGCAGCATATGCCGCATAATAATGCTGACAATATGTTTTTCCTTTTTTTCATTGTGTGCAATCTCCTTTCCACCGGTTTGCCTTCCCGCCCGTTTTAACTCTGCGGCAAAAAACCGGAAACCTTCTGAACCATTTATATCTTCGTCATTATACTCCGCCCTGCTTTCTGTTGCAAGTCTTGAAAAATACCCGATTTTGTGTTATACTTTAAATGTATTAAAGTAGCGGATGGTATTATATACTCATTCCTCCAATTATAACCGGCTTATTTTAACCGTACTTTACGATAGAAATCATGATTAAAAAAGAGACCTGGCTTTTTTCTCTCCAGGTCTCTTTTTTGAGTATTCATTTCTATACCGCATTCCCGGCGTTATACCGGATATGCCCCGTTCTTCGTATCCGCAACCGATGCGTCCACGCCTTTCTGCTGCGCTTCACGGTATTTAAAGAAATCCGTCGCCACCTGCGGGAACAGCGCATAAGACAAAACATCCTCGTCCTGCTGCTTCCACTGCTTCATTTCCGCTTCAATCTTATGAAGCTCCGGCTCCAGCAAATCCGCATACCTGCATTTGATTGCGTTCTTCTTTTCGGCGCCAAGCACTTTATCCACAACTTCCGGATTAAACGGTTTTACCGTCTGCCCGTATTTGCCAAGCAATACGTCCTTCGTCTCCTTTGTCGCCACTTTATACCGCTCGCCCATCAGTACGTTAAACACAGCCTGTGTCCCTACAATCTGCGACGACGGCGTTACAAGAGGCGGCTCGCCGAGATCTTTGCGCACGCGCGGAATCTCTTTTAATACTTCTTCGTATTTGTCTTCCGCATTCTGCTCTTTTAACTGGGATACCATGTTCGATAACATGCCGCCCGGCACCTGATAGAGCAGCGTTTTAATATTTACGCCAAGTACCTTCGGATTCATCAGACCGCTGTCTAACGCTTCTTCCCGCATCGGGCGGAAGTAATCTGCGATTTCGGCCAGCAAATTCTGATCCAGGCCGGTATCGTACTCTGTCCCCTTAAACGCCTCGACCATAACTTCTGTCGCCGGCTGGCTCGTACCGAGCGCAAACGGGGAAACCGCCGTATCGATAATATCGCATCCGGCCTCTACCGCCTTCATATACGTCATGGAAGCAACGCCGGACGTATAATGCGTGTGCAGCTCAATCGGCAGGGAAGTCGCTTTCTTGAGCGCGGAAACCAGTTCGGTTGCCTGTGACGGAACCAAAAGGCCTGCCATATCTTTGATACAAATGGAATTTGCACCCATTTGTTCGATTCTCTTGGCAATATCCGTCCAGTATTTGAGCGTATAAGCATCGCCTAAGGTATACGATAAGGCAACCTGCGCATGTCCTTTTTCCTTGTTGCAGGCAGTTACCGCCGTCTGTAAATTGCGAAGGTCGTTTAAGCAGTCGAAAATACGGATGATATCAATTCCGTTTGCAATGGATTTCTGTACGAAATATTCCACTACGTCGTCCGCATACGGACGGTATCCCAGAATATTCTGCCCGCGGAATAACATCTGCAGCTTAGTTTTCTTAAAGCCTGCGCGCAGCTTGCGCAGACGTTCCCATGGATCTTCTTTTAAGAAACGCAAAGATGCGTCAAAGGTTGCGCCTCCCCAGCACTCTACGGCATGGAAGCCCACCTGATCCATTTTGTCTATAATCGGCAGCATCTGCTCTGTTGTCATCCTTGTGGCAATCAGGGACTGATGCGCGTCTCGTAATATGGTTTCCGTAATCTTTAACGGTTTTTTGGTCGTTTTTGCCATGATTTCTATCCTCCTAATTTATTCACTCTATATACCAAAGATTGCCATAAATATACCGGCCGCTACTGCAGTGCCGATAACGCCGGCTACGTTTGGCCCCATTGCATGCATCAGCAGGAAATTGGTCGGATCTTCTTCCGCTCCGACCTTCTGTGATACGCGGGCTGCCATAGGAACTGCGGAAACCCCGGCGGAACCAATCAGAGGATTGATTTTTCCTTTGGTCAAAACGCATAAAAGCTTGCCGAACAATACACCGGCCGCCGTACCGAATACGAATGCAACCAGCCCAAGGATAACGATTTTAATTGTGCTTACGTTTAAGAATGCTTCCGCGCTGGTCGTTGCGCCTACGGAAGTGCCGAGCAGGATAACAACGATGTACATCATTGCGTTGGAAGCCGTTTCCTGAAGCTGGCGTACTACGCCGGATTCACGGAATAAGTTGCCTAACATCAGCATACCTACAAGCGGAGCCGTTGTCGGCAGGATCATACATACGACAATCGTAACAACGATAGGGAACAGAATCTTTTCCAGCTTGGAAACCGGACGCAGGTTCTCCATGACAATCGCGCGTTCTTTTTTCGTCGTCAGCGCCTTCATAACAGGCGGCTGGATAATCGGAACTAAGGCCATGTAAGAATACGCCGCAACGGCAATCGGCCCCATTAAGCCTGTCTGCCCCAGCTTTCCGGCCAGGAAAATAGAAGTCGGGCCGTCCGCGCCGCCGATAATGGAAACGGCCGCCGCCGCTTTGTCGTTAAAGCCCATTAAGATTGCAAGCAGGTAAGCGCCGAAAATACCGAACTGCGCCGCCGCGCCCAAAAGAAAGCTGATTGGATTCGCAATCAAAGGGCCAAAGTCGGTCATCGCGCCGACCCCTAAGAAAATCAGGGAAGGCAGGATAGACCATTCGTCCATCAGATAAAAATAATGAAGCAGGCCGCCGATCCCGTTACTGGTCTCTTCCGGGCTTGCGATGATGTCCGGGTAAATATTTACCAGAAGCATACCAAACGCAATCGGAACCAACAGTAACGGCTCATAGCCCCTTGCAATCGCCAGGTATAAAAACAGGCAGGCAACCGCAATCATGAGGTAATTCCCCCAGGTCAGGTTTAAAAAAGCCGTCTGGTGCAGGAGATTCCCCATTGTATCGAGAATATATGACATTGTCTTTCAACCTCCTGATTAATTGTTTAATGTTGCCAGTAACGCTCCTGATTCCACCTGATCTCCTACGGCTACGTCGATGCTTGCCACGGCGCCGTCTTCCGGCGCCACAACCGGCGTTTCCATTTTCATAACTTCAAGGACTAAGACCGTATCGCCTTTCTTTACGGCCGTACCTGCGTTTGCTTCGATTTTAAATACTTTGCCTGCCGCTTTGGCTTCAATGCGGACATTGCCCGCGCC
>CAJTLD010000013.1:6706-14771 GCA_910577065.1 uncultured Lachnospiraceae bacterium
TTGGAGCCGGCGCTGCGCCGGCGCTGCCTGCTTCTTCTACGGTTACATCATAAACATTTCCATTCACAGTAATTGTATAATTTTTCATTTAAAATATCCTCCTAAATTTTAATTGATTTTATCTTCTGCGGATCGAACGTACCACAAATCCGTCCGTAGAAGTCCCTTCCGCCGCCGCTATCGCTGCGGCAATAACTGCAATCAGTTCGCCGTCGTCTGTCTGACGCTCTTCCCTGACTTCTATATGCGCCGGGGCAGTATCCTGGGCCGGCGCCGCTGCAGCCGTCTTTCCGGCTTTCTTTTTCTCCAGATACGGGAAAATATTGAAGCAGAAAATAAGCAGGCAGATGATAATCAGTACGCCAAACACAACTACAATACCCATAATTGTATTCATCAGGGCTTTTGACATTTTCTCCCCAATGGAATATACGGCGTCAACTGTAATGTCTTCTACTTGCATGGAATGGTATGTATACACATACGTCAGGATTACATCCCGTCTTTCCATTTTCAGCGTCTGCGCCGCCGTCAGTGTTTTGCCGGATTTTGTAACTACAAAGTCTCCAAAATCCACAAAAGATCCATACTCCGCAACGGCTTCATCCCATCGGTTGATCAGGTTGGCAATCGCATCCCCGCCGCTCTGAAGATAATACGCCTTGTCTTCTTCTCCCAAATACATGAGCGTCTGCACCGTCCCCTGGCAGTTGGACTTCAAATCTTCATAGGAATATCCGTTATAGTCCACCGAGGCAGGATCCGTTTGGGAACATGCTGCCAGGCCAAGGAGCATGAAGCACATAGCGGCAATCAGAAATATTTTTTTCTTCATGAAACTTCACCTTTCTATTATTTTGTACCATGTTTTTTACAGGAAGCGGCATCACTTTTGGTATAAAGCATTTCAAACGCCGCCACCAGATATTTTCTGGTCGTTTCAGGCTCAATCATCAAATCCACATAGCCTCTCTTTGCAGCGGAAAGCACGCTTGACTGCAGTTTACCGTATTCCTCTGCCTTCTGCCCAAGCGTTTCTGCGCCTGCATCCGGGTACATAATCTTAACTGCAAGTTCGGCGTCCATCATGCCGATTTTGGCGTCCGGCCATGCATAGACCAGATCCGCGCCGATGGACTTGGAATTCATGGAAACATAAGCGCTTCCGTATGCTTCTCCTGTAATCAGGCTGACCTTCGGTACGTCCGCAGATGAAAACGCATACGTAAGGCGCGCCATGGATTTTGCCAGGTTGTTTTCCGAACAAAGACTTGCTTTGTAACCTTTTACGTTGACAAGGGACAATACTGGAATATCAAATGCATCGCAGAACGTAATGAAATCAGCCGCCTTGCCGCAGCCTCTTGCGGATAAAACATTTGCAAACTCTTCCGTCTTTTTGCCTTCTTCGTCGTACGCTTCGGTACAATTGGCAACTGCCCCGACAGTTGTCCCATTCAGGCGGATAAACCCGGTTACCATATCTTTGGCATAATCCTTCTTTGTCTCGAGGAAAATATGATCGTCCGCAATTTCACCCAATACATAACGGGGATCGCCTTTCATTGCGCCAAGATTCTCGCAGGCGCGGTTTAAATCGTCCGCACATTCTTCCGTAAGGCCGCCCATACCGCTGTTGTCCGGAAGGATACATACCAGGTTCCTGATTGACTCTAAAATTTCATCCTCCGTCCCCACGGCGTCCACGCAGCCGGTTTCTTTTGACTGATATTCTGCAGCGGCAGTATCGCATTTTTCCGTGCGGTTTCCCGGAATTGCATTGGGGGAATTCACAAACATCCGGCCTTTTTTTGTTTCAATAAAGTTAAAATCACACATAGCGCAAACGGTAGAAAGCCCGCCTCCGCAAGTACCAAATACCGCGCAAATCTGCGGAATCACACCGGATGCTTCTGCCTGCTTCGCATAAATCTGCCCTAAGCCGTTTAATGCGTCCACAGATTCCTGGAGACGGATTCCCGCGCAATCCAAAAATCCGATTACAGGCGCTCCCATCTTCATCGCCATATCATACACAGACGCAACTTTCTTCGCGTGCATCTCGCCGATCGTCCCGTTTAATACGGAAGCATCCTGGCTGTATATAAATACCAGGTTGCCGTCAATCAGGCCGTGTCCGATGATTACGCCGTCGGAAGGAGTGTCTGTGCCCGACAAATTAAAATCCGTGCTTCTTGCTGTGACGAGAGAACCGATTTCCATGAAACTGTTCTCATCGAGTAACTTAACAATACGCTGTATTGCCAAGCTGTTGTTCGTACTGCTCATTTTTTGCCCTCCATCTATTTTTGTAAAGTTTAAAAATTTCCACCGCGTATATTGTATATTGTTTCTATTTTTTTTTCAATACTTTTTCTTGTTTTTCTCATTCTTTGTGTAACAGTTCAGCCTTCCGGATTCTTGGCTGTATGGAAATCCCGCGCGCGCCGCGCCGGGCAAACTATATCCGAATCTCTTCTTCCGCTTCCCGCCGGATCTCTTCTAACTGAAGCGGGTTCATCTCCGGCAGTTCCTCTAAGGACTGGATGCCAAAGCTGCGCAAAAACTCCTCCGTAGTCCCAAAAAGCATAGGACGCCCCGGCGCGTCCATGCGCCCGAGTTCACTTGCCAGGTTATATTCCACCAGCTTGCTGACCGCATGCTCGCAGGAGACGCCCCGGATTTTTTCGATTTCCGCTTTTGTCACCGGCTGCTTGTACGCAATGATCGAGAGCGTTTCCAATAGCACGTCTGTCAACACATGCTTTTTGGGCTGTTTTGCAATCCGGATCAGGTATTCGTAAGTATCCCTGGCCGTGCACATCTGGTAAGACTGCCCGAGTTCCAAAATCCGCATCCCCCGGCCGGCCTGCTCGTATTCCGCCGCCAGTTCTTCTATCAGGCGCTTTGTCTTGTCTGTCTCAAGTTCCAATGCGGCTGCTATTTTTTCCAATTCTACAGAATTGCCCATTGTAAATAATATGGATTCTATTGCCATTTTGTATTTTTGTTCTTCCATTCTTTACCTCACGCCGGGACAGGTTCTCTTGCTTCTATTTGGATTTCGTCAAAAAGATACTCCTGTATCACCCGGATTTTTCCTATTTTTATCAATTCCAGAATTGCCAGGAAACTGACGATTACTTCCATTTTCGTATGCTGCGCCTCAAGCAGGCTTTTAAACCCAAAACGCTCGTGGGACGCCGCATACGCCTCCAGATATGCTATTTTTTCTGCAAGCGATACTTCTTCTTTTTCGATTCTGCCGAACCCGGCGCGCACCTTGTCGATTTTATTTTCCTGCCTGCGCATAACAGATTGAAAAATCGCGTTTAACCTGTGCAGCGTCAGGCCGGACATCATCTCTTTTAAATCGGCCGGCTCCTCATAAGCCAAAACCTCAGGCGGCACTGTAGGCGTCTTAAACAGTATATTTCCCGCGCCGGCCTGCAGATCCCGGAGTTCAAAAGACATATGCTTGTACATCTTATATTCCAAAAGCTGCCGCACCAGTTCGGCTCTCGGATCTTCCTCTTCTCCCTCCTCATTGACCTCTTTGGGAAGCAGCATCCTGGATTTAATTGCAAGTAAAGTAGAGGCCATAACCAAGAACTCGCTCATAATATTTAAATCCTGCCGCTGCATTTTCCGAATATAATCCAGATACTGCGCCGTAATTTCCACAATCGGAATATCATATATACTGACTTTATTTTTATCCAGCAAATGCAAAAGCAAATCCAGCGGCCCTTCAAATGCTTCCAGTTTTACGGTTAATTCCATACGCCTTCCATCCTTTTTGCCGTTTTCCTTTTACAGGCACAGATTCTATTCTAGTTGATTTTGCGCCCACATGCAAGTTTCGGTCATAAAATTTTAACAAAACGCTTACAATATAGTAGAGAATTTGTATATTTACGGAGGTTTTACTATGCGTTCCTTCCTGTCGTTTTTACTTAGTTTCCAACTACTGCTCTCATGCGCGCTTACACCCGCGGCTCTTTCCCCGCACCCTTCCATCCTGTTTGCAGAAGAAAAAAACGCGGAAACGCCAATGCAGGCCCTTTCTGCCTCAATTACCGCTCCAAGCGCCGTCTTAATGGAAATGTCCACCGGAACCGTTATATTTGAAAAAGATCCCCACGCGATACGGCATCCGGCGAGCATTACCAAAATCATGACATTGATTTTAATTTTTGAAGCAATTGAAAAAGGCCGGATTCATCTTAACGATAACGTGACGGTGTCCGAACACGCTTCCAGCATGGGTGGATCTCAGGTGTTTCTGGAAACCGGAGAAACGCAGACAGTGGAAACCCTGATCAAATGCATCAGTATTGCAAGCGCGAATGACGCCTGCGTCACCATGGCCGAATTTATCAGCGGCAGCGAGGAAGCCTTCGTCGCCGAAATGAACCAGAAAGCCAAGGATCTCGGCATGCAAAACACCACCTTCGTCAACTGCTGCGGCCTGGACGCAGACGGCCATACGACGACTGCTTACGACGTGGCTTTGATGTCGCGGGAACTTACGGTGCGTTATCCTCAAATCCACGACTACTGCACCATCTGGATGGACACCATGACCCACGTGACCGCAAAGGGAGAAAAAGAATTTGGCTTAACAAATACCAACAAGCTAATCCGCCAATATGAGTACGCCACCGGCTTAAAAACCGGATTCACCGGAATCGCAAAATACTGCGTCTCCGCAACCGCCGAAAAAGACGGTATGAAGTTGATTGCCGTTATTATGGGAGCCGAAACCATACCAGACCGGACTAAGGACGCGATTACGCTTTTAAATTACGGCTTTTCCAAATGTCAGATTTATACGGATGAACACAAAGAAACCCTGCCCGTCATTCCGGTAAAACGCGGCGCCGCAGACGCCGTTACAATTACATTCCAAAATCCGTACCAGTACTTAAATACCAATGGAGCCGATTTAAATGCGATTGAAAAGGAACTTTCCCTGCCGGATTTTGTTTCTGCACCGGTGAAAAAAGGCGATAAAATCGGGGAAGCCGTCTACCGGCTCGGAACAGAAAAAATCGGCTCCGTAGATATCGTCGCTGCCGAAGATATTACAGAAGCCGTTTTTAAGGATTATCTGATTGATATTTTTTTACGTTATTTTGCCTGAAAAAAATTATTTTACCGTGACAAACCTGTGCGTCTGCTCGGCCTGCTCCCTGGTTTTTTTGTACCAGTAGTAATCGCCCTGCCCTTTGCCGTAATTTTGGATTTCCACATCCACGTCGTAGTAATAGGTTACGCCGCCCACAACGGCATAATTCCAAGAATGCGGCGGTTTTGTCCCGTTCCGGTTTAAATAGTTGCCGCTGCAGATGCCTGCTTCAACACCTACATGGTTGCATAAAATCTGAAAAATGGCGGCATTGTCCGTACAGACGCCAATCCTCCGCTCCATACACCATTTGCGGCGGATCATATCGTAATTGTAACTGTACGTCAATTCGCCGTTTTCTGAAAGCTGATCCGTCTTTTTGCGGTAGGCTTTGATCTTCTTTTTGGAGGAAGCCAGATTAAAATACGTTTGGAACGAACCGCCTTCGTAGTAATGCGCATGCTTCTGGTTGACGGTCATCCAGTGATAAATACGTTTTACCTTTTCGTCGTCGCTCAGGGAATCTTTTATCCCTGCCTCTTTGCAGATCTGTTCCGCCATATAATCTACTTCCATATCTCCGGTCAAAACAGGGACGCCTTTTAAATTGTCCTGGGAAGCGATTTGAAAGGAAACGGTTTTTGAAGAGGCCGGCAGAGCCGGATCCTGCGGGATGGCGCAGACTTCCACGGTATATTTTCCTTTTTTTGCGTATTTTTTATGGGACGCTTTCGCCTTGTTCTTTTTCCCGGGCTTTCCGTTCCATTTGTATTCTATGTACCCGCCTAAGCTGTTTTTATAACTTTTCTGGAACACATATTTTCCTTTTTTGTTATAAATCCGGATCCGCAGCGTGACAGCGGCCCCATTGGTATTCACCTGGGTTTTGATGCGCAGGGATTTGCCTTTGCCCGGGGTAAATCCCTTCTTGCCCGGGGCCACGGAAAGGGTTTCCACCATTTTTCCCTCTTCTGCGAAAACAGGCTTTGGCAGCAGCAGGCATAAAGCAATGCAGGACAAAAACAGCAAAACAATCTGGGGTATGGCGTATTTTTTCATGAAAGATCTCCTCCTTGGGGTTTTATATTACATCAAGGGCGCAAACAGGCGCAGCACGCTCTGTACGGCTCGGATGGCAAAATTCCAGGGAAATTTCTCTGGATTTCTCTATGGTGTCTAACGCGTCTTGTTTTATTTGCATAACGGCCTGGGAACGGTACATAAAAACGCCGCATTCAAAATGCAGGTAAAGGCTTCTGTAATCTAAGTTTACCGTGCCGACCGTAGCGACTTTATCATCACAGACAAAGCATTTCGCATGGATAAAGCCCGGCGTGTACTGATAGATCCGGACGCCGTTTTGGATCAGCTGCTCATAATAAGACTGGGTCAAAAGGAACACCAGTTTTTTGTCCGGAATATCCGGTGTGACAATCCGCACGTCTATGCCGCACTTGGCGGCGTTTTGCAGCGCAATTGTCATTTCGTTGTCCACAATCAGGTACGGCGTAAAAATATAGACGTATTGTTTGGCATGGTTGATGATGTTTAAATAAATATTTTCGCCGACATTTTCATGATCCAACGGGGTATCGGAATACGGCTGCACATATCCGTCCGCCGGGTTTTGCTTTTTGTTGTAAATCTGCGGCAGGTAATCCAGATAGTCTTCGGACGTTTCTTTGATGTAGTTCCACATTTCCAGAAACATGGTCGTTAAACTCCATACCGCTTCTCCTTTGACTTCGATCCCGGCGTCTTTCCAGTAGCCGAACCGAACTTTTTCATTGATGTATTCGTCGGCGATATTGATTCCTCCGGTAAACCCGACCTGGCCGTCCACTACCAGGATTTTACGGTGATCGCGGTTATTTAATATAATAGATAAAATCGGACGGAACGGGTTAAAAGCCGCATACTCCACGCCGATTGCACGAAGCGTCTCGCCAAAGTTTCCCGGCAGCGTTTTGATGCAGCCAAAATCGTCGTAAATCAGGCGCACGCAAACGCCTTTTTTTACTTTTTCCTTTAAGATATCCAGAATTTGCTGCAGCATAACCCCGTCTTCGATAATAAAGTACTCCAGGAAAATAAATTTTTCCGCACGCCGCATCGCTTCTAACATATCGGCAAACATCATTTCCCCGCAGGGATAATATTTGGTTTTGGAATTTTTGTAAAGGGGGAACTGCGCCCAGTCACGGATGTATTTTGACTGTTGCGCAACGCCCGGATCCGCTTCTTTTAAGCCTGCTATCGCATCGGTATCCGTTTTTAAGCATGCCGATATTTCCCGATGCACGGCGTCCATGCGCCGCTGCGTTTTTTTTGTAAGTTCGGATCTGCCGAATGCGGCGTATAATGTGATGCCTAACAGCGGCAATGCAAGAATGGTAAACGTCCATACCAGTTTGTAATAGGGGTTGCTCCAGTTATTGATTACGGTCAGCGCAACGATATAAGAAAGGACGCGGATGCCAATATCAACAAAGGTAAAGCGGATACTGAAATCATACAGCGTAAAAAAGATCCAGGAAAACTGCAGGATAATAGCAAGCGCTACCATAAATACCCGGTTAAATAAGATGCTGACAATCCGTTTCATAGATTCCTCCTAATGTTTTTCCACGTCTTTTGAAATCTATTCTACAACAAACGGTCTAAATATACAACACCCCAATATCCCCTTTCTTTGGCTTCTGCAATACGGACAGTACGTTCGTACAAACGAAGCTTCACCTGCGCCGGCGTCAGGTTTGGATGCCGCTGTAAAAGCAGGGCAACCGCGCCCGCAATCACCGGAGCGGACATGGAAGTGCCGCTTTTTACTTCATAGCCGTTTCCGCGCGCCGAACAGCTTTTAATAGCCGTCCCCGGCGCTAAAATTTCCGGCTTTACCACACAGCATTCCGTAGGCCCCCTGCCGCTGTAACC
>CAJTLD010000013.1:14885-22371 GCA_910577065.1 uncultured Lachnospiraceae bacterium
CCGCCGCCGCTATGACGACAATCCCATGGTTCCAGGCTTTTTCCACTGCCGCAATCAGGTTTTCTTTTTCCGCTTCATCTGCCGACGGCAGCATACCGACTGAAATATTTAAGATGCGGATATTGTATTCTTCCCGGTTTTCAATAATATAGTCGATCGCTTTTAAAACCTGGGACGTATTGCCGTTTCCCTTGCGGTCTAAAACTTTTGCTACAAACAAACCCGCCTCCGGCGCAATCCCGGTATACATTCCCCTGCCTGCCCTGCCGCTTCCCGCAATAATGCCGGCCACATGCGTTCCATGCCCGTTATCATCATAAATGCGCGTTCTGTTTTGGGTGAAATCCCTAAATTTTAAAATGCGGCTGTCAAAATCCACATGGGGGACAATCCCGGTATCCATCACGGCAACCGTAACGCCGCGCCCGGTGCACCCGTTCTGGTGCGCTTCATCTGCCCGTAGTTTTTTCCGAACCTGATTCATCGAAAAACACCTTTTTTATTATTTTATGCGGCGCCGGAAGGGGAGTTCCAAAATGGAAGTTCTGCTCATTTACGATGAAAAACCGCCCGGCGCAAAACACCAGGCGGCCTTTCTTTCACCAAAAGGTGATACCAAACTCGCAGGCTTATTATATCATTTCTTTTGGAAGCCTGCAAGTTTATTTTTGATTTCTTTGCCGTTGTTTTATTTTATATATTTGGGGACGTCCTTTAAGGAAAAGCTGAGCCTGCCCATCTTGTCCTTCCCAAGGCAAACCACCGTCACCTTATCTCCTAACGTAAGGACATCCTCAACGCGGTTAATCCGTTCCTTCGAGATTTTGGAAATATGGATCATCCCCTCTTTGCCCGGAGCAAATTCCACAAACGCGCCAAATTCCTTGATACTGACAATCTTTCCCTTCAGTATCTGTCCTTCCTCAAAATCAGTTGTAATTATTCGAATCATTTCTACCGCCTGATCCATGGCGGACTTGTCCGTACCGCATACCGACACGGCCCCGTCGTCCGTAATATCGATCTTTACGCCGGTACGTTCAATAATCTCGTTAATGGTCTTGCCGCGCTGTCCAACCACGTCGCCGATTTTGGCGGGATCGATCTGAATCTGGATAATCTTCGGCGCGTACTGGCTTATTTCTGATCTTGGTTCCGCAATCGCTTTGGACATGCATTCGTCCATAATGAAAAACCTGGCTTCCCTTGTCCTTGCAATCGCTTCCTCCACAATCGGCCTGGTCAGCCCGTGGATCTTAATATCCATCTGAATCGCGGTAATGCCGTCCTTCGTCCCGGTTACCTTAAAATCCATATCCCCGAAGAAATCCTCCAGTCCCTGGATATCCGTAAGCACAAGGTAATCGTCGTCCGTTTCCCCGGTCACAAGTCCGCAGGAAATACCCGCAACCATTTTTTTAATCGGCACGCCCCCCGCCATTAACGCCATACAGGACGCGCAGGTAGACGCCATAGACGTCGAACCGTTGGATTCAAACGTCTCCGAAACGGCGCGGATGGCATACGGAAATTCTTCCACCGAAGGAAGCATCGGGATTAAAGCGCGCTCCGCAAGCGCACCGTGCCCGATCTCCCTGCGCCCCGGCCCTCTTGACGGCTTGGTTTCGCCTACGGAATAGGACGGGAAATTATAATGGTGCATATAGCGTTTTTCCGTAATATTTTCGTCTAGCCCGTCTACTCTCTGGATTTCCGACAACGGCGCTAACGTTACCACATCGCAGATCTGCGTCTGTCCCCTGGTGAACATAGCCGAACCGTGCACCCTTGGGATCAGATCCACCTCGGCCGAAAGCGGGCGGATCTGATCGATCGCGCGTCCGTCTGGGCGTTTGTGATCCTTTAAAATCATCTTGCGCACCGTCTTTTTCTGATACTGGTAAACCGCCTCGTCCAAAACGGCCAGCCACTCTTCGTTCTCCGCAAACGCTTCCGTAAGCTTTTCGGTAACGCTGCGGATATTTTCTTCCCGCACCTGTTTCTGGTCGGTAAAGACCGCCTCTTCCATTTCTTCCGGCGGCACAATCTTTTTTATCTCCTCAAACATCTCCGCCGGAATCGCACAGCTTGTATACGTATGCTTGGGCTTTCCGGTTTCCGCAACGATCCGGTTGATAAATTCAATAATCGTCTGGTTGATATCGTGCGCCATATAAATCGCTTCAATCATCTTATCTTCCGGTATTTCATTCGCGCCGGCTTCAATCATAATAACCTTCTCAGAGGTAGAAGCTACGGTAAGCATCAGATCCCCGTTGTCCCACTGGGACTGGGAAGGGTTAACAATAAACTCGCCGTTTTCCATGCCCACCTGCGTCATCGCGCACGGGCCGTCAAACGGAATATCCGAAATACAGGTCGAAATTGCCGCGCCGAGCATCGCCACAAGCTCCGGGCGGCACTCCGGATCCACGCTCATAACCATATTATTTAACGTAACGTCGTTCCGATAATCCTTCGGGAACAGCGGGCGCATGGGGCGGTCAATCACACGCGCGGTCAAAACCGCGTTTTCCGACGCCTTGCCCTCCCGTTTATTAAACCCTCCCGGGATTTTGCCCACCGCATACATTTTTTCCTCAAATTCCACGCTTAACGGGAAAAAGTCGATTCCGTCCCTTGGCTTGTCCGAGGAAGTCGCCGTAGACAATACGGTCGTCTCCCCGTAGTGCATCATTGCGCATCCGTTCGCCTGTTTGCCGACCCTGTCCACATCTACGGTAAGCGTCCGCCCCGCAAGCTCCATTGAAAAACTCTTGTACATAATTTTATTCTCCTTATTCATTTTCTGCCTGTCTAAAAACAGCGGAATTGTCCGAAACAACTGATATGGATACCGTCTGCACCATATGCATATCAGAAGTCTCGGGTGGTAAATCCCGCCCTTTCATCCGGCGCTTCCTGATATTCAAAATAGAGCGGAAGATAACTCCGCTCTATTTGAACTATACACTACTTTCTGATTCCCAAACGCTCGATCAAAGAACGATATCTTTCGATATCAATTTTCTTTAAGTAAGCCAGCATGCCGCGCCTCTGGCCGACCATTTTCAAAAGGCCCCTCCTGGAATGGTGATCCTTCGGGTTTGCTTTTAAATGCTCTGTCAGTTCCTGGATCCTTGCGGTCAGGATTGCCACCTGTACCTCCGGTGAACCTGTGTCGCCGGGTGTCCTGCCGTATTCCGCGATAATCGCCTGCTTCTTGTCCTTTGCAATCATGATGATTCCTCCTGTTATTTTAATCGCCCGCTTTTTGTATGATACTCAGCAGAAGGTCGGAGTGTCCAACCACCGGGTATGGGCCAAACTCATACTTTTTTATTTTAACACAACCCCTTTGTTTTGTAAACCGTTTTTAATTTTTCGGTATGCGATAAAGTGAAAAGTATGCGGTTCCCTGTGTTTTTGTCTTTGTATTTACATACTCTACCCGAAACTCCGTTTGCGCAAACATATCCGAATACAGATAATAAGACCATCTTTCCCTGCGGGTCTCCTGATAGGTAACCGGGTCGTAATCGTAGTCGTAATACGTATAGTCGTCTTCGCTCTTATACGCATATTCCCCCAATGTAACCTTTGTATTATTTTTAATCTTTTTCTCCACGGATTTTCCGTTTGCATCGTCCGTAATCATAGTAATGGATTTTAATTTATACCCTTTATTCATCTCCACCTTAAACTTGCCGCTTTTTTTGCCGCAAAGTTCAAAAAACGTCTCTTTGCCTGCAAATGTAGCTTTTTTCACCGGAGATTCATTCCGATCGGAATTGCCCGCTTTTACGCGCAGCGAATGGCTGCTTTTTTTACTTCCGTCCGGCCCGCATACGTCAAAAGTAACTCTATAATTACCCGCTTTTTTTGCAAACAGCCCAATCCTGGCATAGCCGTACGGGCGTTCCGAGTATGTATACGCTTCCTGATGGTAGTACTGGTACGTCTGTTTGGCGATTAAGTTTTTACTGTTTGTCTTAATATTCTTAATCTGTGCGTCGCCTTCGGAATAGGTAATTTCAATCTGGTTGGTATATGTGGAATTTACCGTAATATTCATTTTTTCAGAGCTTACTTTTGCCTGTGCATATGCCTTTGTATTCGGAACGGCCAGAACGGATACCGCCATACACGCAGCGAACAAAAAGCAGGCAATCTTTTTTGAGATTCTCATAGTTCAATTCCTCCTTTTACATTTAGGGCCGCTTAATTCAACGGCACGCGGTACAGCGAATAGTAAACTGTCTTTGATGCACCGGTATATTTATCTTTATAAGCAACTTTAAACTGGGTCCGGGCAAGCAGATCCGCACGCCAGTCTTCCCTGTTTTGCGCTCCCTCGTTGTATACGGTCTTAGAACGGTATTTTCCCAATGCGACGTTCTGGCCGTTTTTGATTTTTTTTACGATTTCCTTACCGGTCCTGTCATATGACGTCATAGTAATAGACTGTAATTTATACCCCTTTGCCATGCTGACTTTAAACTTGCCCTTTGCCTTAGGAGCAATTCCGAAAAATTCTGTTTTTCCGGCATATGAAACCTTTTTGACTGCCATGTCCGCCGTAGCGTACACCTTGACCGAATGGCTTTTCCTTACCGCGCCCTGACGGTCAACGACGTCAAAAGTGACCGTATACGTCCCTTTTTTCTTCGCGTACATTCCGATTCTTGCATAACCCCAAGGATATTCGGCGTCATACTCCTGCTTTCTGTCCGAAGAATTTACATAGGTGGTACGCAGAATCAGATTTTTACTGCCGGATTTCAGATTAGCAATTTTAAAGTCCCCTTCATCGAACCTGACTTCCAATTCCTCTCCTGTCTGCTTTACCCAGATATGTTCTTTGTCGGGCGCCGCAGACGCCGCTGCCTGCCCATTCGGGATAAGCAAAGACGTTACCAGCAAACCGACTGCCAAAAAAAAGCAAAGCATTCTTTTTTGTTGTTTTTTCATGAAACAATCCTCCTTATTTTTTTCACACGCCCAGACAGACAAAGCTGCGCTGTGCATGCATATTATTAAAAGCAATCCTTATTATATTCTTTTTCCGACAAAAGTCAACGTATACTGCGTAATTATACCAGATTTAGGGCATAATTGCCGTATCGCACCGCCGGAAGGAGTGCTGTGCCCCCATTACCGAAACCACTTCTGATACTTCGCCTTCTTCCCCTTCGGCGCCTTTAACACGGCATTCTTAGCAATCCCTTTAAACGCCTGTTTTCCCACGTTCCGAATCTTGCTGCTCTTCACCGTCACACTCTTTAACGCCTTGCACCGATAAAATGCCTTCGCCCCTATCTGCGTCAGCTTCGTACTCTTCAAGTTCACCTTCTTAAGCTTCCCGCAGCCCGAAAAAGCGCTGGCCCCTACCTTTGCCACATGCTTTCCGACTACGGCCTGCTCCGCTTTCCGATAACCCAAAAACGCCTTCGCCCCGACGGACGTCACCTTGTATTTTGCTCCGCCAAGCGTCACGCTGTCGGGCAGGGAAATCTTTTTCCGGTTTTTATTATGACTCCCGGCCGCTTCCACCGTTTTTTTGGACAGGCTTGTCACTTTGTAGAAATAACCGCCGTTCTCATAAACCTTCCCCTGTGCAATCTCTTCCTGCGGTACGCCCGGTCCCGGCAGGGGCGAAGCCTTTGTTACGGTAATCCGGATGCTTCCGGTTACGCCGCTTTTGTCCGCCGCAGCGGCAGTTATGTCAGCCGTCCCTTCCGCAACCGCCGTCACCACGCCGCCCGCGTCCACCTTTGCGGCCGCTTCGTTGGAAGAAGACCAGGTAACCGCCTGGTTTCCGGCATGTTCCGGCAGAATCTTCGCCGATACGCGGATCTGTTCTCCCGGAGCTAAAACCGTGCGCTCTGCCGTTACCGTAACAGACTCGGCAAGCGGCGCCGGTATTTTTTCAAATTCCGCCAAAACGGTTACATCTGCCGCCGGCATTACAAAGGTCTCCCCTTCAACCAGCGTCTCGCTTTTGTCCGCTTTGTTTTGATAGCGCAGACTGCCCGGTTTTATGCGGTACCCTTCTTCGGGAAAGGCAAGTACGGTAACTTCCTCTCCCGCTCCGGCAATCGGATTCGTAATGATCAGCGCCCCGTTTTGGGCTGCGCCCGCTTCTGCAAAAAAGCTGCTGTTTAAAGTAACCGCACCCAGGTTAAAATTCCCCCATCTTTCGTCATATAACGCTTCATTGCTGATTTCCACCTCAAGCACGGCGCCCGGATCTTCAAGCAGATAATCCAGATAGACAGCCTGATACAGCGCGGGCGCTTCGGAGGCCAGCTCGCCCGTATCAAAATATTCGGTATACTCTTTTACCGCTTTGCCCGCCTTCGTTACGGCAGCGTTTATTTTCACCCTTGCCGACCATGCGCCAAGGTAAATGGCTGCCTGCTGCCGCCTGGCCCGATACGGCAGGGTAAACCGGATGCCGTTTCCCTCTTGTTCAAACACGATTCCCCGGTTAAATGTCCCTTCTTTTTTCTTCGTCCCGTCGGTATAGGAAAATACGGTATCGCACGGATCGCCGTTTAGCTTGGTGACTTCCGTAATGGCGGAAAGCCCCGTAATCCCGTTTGCGTCCGCTTTTTGTTCGATTTGTGCCAGATCGGCGCTGTCAAACAGCTTCCAGTCGGCGCTGCCTTCTTCGGTCAGATTGACGGACGCAGGCTGCGCGGCCCGTGCGATCTGTACCTGGGTATCGGTATTATCCGGGTTCTCCCCGTCCACTGCCAAAACCGTCACCGGAACCGTAATTTTCATCGTTTTTGCGCCGCATACCGCGGTCACCTTCAGTACGGTTTCCAGATCCTTCTGCGGCTTTATGGGGTTTACGACCGTGCCGTCGTTTCGCAGCCCGTACCTGCCCGTATGGCTGCTGCTTTCAAATGTAAACGACGTCCCGTATACGCCGCCCGCCACGTTGAAATCCAGCCGCTGCAATACATGGGCAAAATCCGTATTCCCGCCCAAAACGCGCGCCTTTATTTCCAGCCAGTCGCTGTAGGCGCGCTGTGCGTCTGTACGCGCCGTCTGCTCCGGAATCTGCGAAACAATTTCGGAATCCGAGGATTCCTGCCCGCCCTTAAGCCCGGTTACAAACACGTCGTAACGTTTGTAATTTTCCAGATTGTTTACCAGATACGGCAGCTTTGCCGTCTGCTTCATCTGCCAGCCGCTTTCTTCTGATTTTTTATAGTAAATGCGGTAAGCGTCATACCCGGCGCCTTCCGGCGCTTTTGCGTCGATCAAAAGCCCAGCGTTTTTGGATACGGCAGAAATTTGCTCCGGGGCTTTTACCGCCTTGCCGCCGCCGTGTTCTAAGGCAATGGCTTTTAAGCTGATTTCACCCTGCCCGACGCCGTCTTGTGCCATTGTAACCGTAACCATCATATTTGTGTCCCTGGCCGCGCAGTTGGGGATTTCAACCGCGTAAACGGTTTCTTCGTCTCCTCCTTTC
>CAJTLD010000013.1:22428-31363 GCA_910577065.1 uncultured Lachnospiraceae bacterium
CGTTGCCGTACCGCCTTTTACGCCCACTAAGACTTTTGCGGTCTGCATCGTATTGGAAGCGGGAACCAGAAACATAAAGCCCTCTTCGCCGGACGGCGAGGCGGTTTTTACATATTCCATGGCATCCGCCGTCCCAAGATTCTGCATCGTCTCACTTTCGCGCAGCAACGCCGGGTAATTTTCGTTTGTCCGGTAATAGCCCACGGTATTGACATTGAAAATCCTGCCGGATCCCATCGCCTTCTGCCCCGGCAGCCCGTCGCCGGCCTCCTCGTCCTGCCCGTCAAAAACAACGGCGCTCTCCGCCCGTTTCAGCCGGTCCGCCGCAAACGACGTTTCCGCAAGCTTTGACGTTTTGATGCCCAGATAGCTTTCGTTCCCGTCGGTTCCTTCCACCGTATAGGTATGCGCCCCGGCTTTTACCGGTATCGTCTTGCTGCGCCCGCCGACTTTCACGCGCAGTTCAAAATCGCAATCCGCCTGAACGGAAATCTTTGCGCCGGATGCGCCGCTGACCCTTTTTTCACTGGAAAGGCTGACGAAATTTTCCCCGTCCGGGCCGTGAAAGCACAGATTGTCTATGCCAAATGCTTCGGTCAGCTGTATGTTCCATTCTATTGCGTTTTCACTGCCTTTTATTGTAACCCCTGCAATGTCTTCGATCACGGAACCGATTCCAAGCGCGCCCGCCCAGCCCACAAAATTTGCCCGCGCAGGCTGTGTGTCCGAAAACTCGGTAGAACCCGGGAGCGCATATTCCGTCGAATAATTTTCCCAGAGCGTATGCAAAAACGCCCCGTACCTGTCGTACGCTCCCTTTGTGCAGACGTCCGCAAGCCCGTTGATGTGCCGTACCGCTTCTTCAAACGCGATTTCGTCATACCCGTACCGCTGCAGCCCTTTTAACCACTGGAACGAAGCCGGCGACCACATCGCCCCGTTCCAGTATCCGCCGGTGGATTTAAACGACGGATAGTCATAGCATACGGTGGACAGCCCGTTTGGACGGAACATCTTATTGGAATTTAAGGCGTATTCCTCTATCATCCGCTCCGCCTGCTCTTCTGTCGCCGCCCCCGCGGCCAAAGACCAGAACGCCATCGGCGTTACGACGTCCTTTAATTCCCCCGTCCGGCTGTCCGCATTAAAAAAGCAGCCCTTTTCCTCGGACCAGAGTTTTTGCCGGATCAATTCCGTCAGTTCTTCGCCTTCGATCCGGTATTTCTCTTCTAACGCTTCATATTCCTGCCGCTCGGCCGCGGTCAGCCCTTCTTTTTTCTGTGTTACCTCGGCGGCAATCCTTCGGATATAATCCGCCGCCTGCACCTGCTGGAAGGACATGTCCTTTACGGCCTGCCCCCAGCCCTGGTAATCCTGATCCGGCGTATTGTCAAGCCCGCTGCCCTGCCCGTTTGACACATAAAGCCCTTCCATCGGCCCCGATTTGTGCCTGCGCGTGCGCTTGATAAACTGATAATAAGAATCTAGCCGTTCCAGAATGGTCTTCCCTTTGATTACTTTTAAAAACCGGTCGATATCCCCGTGAATCTGGTACTGCTCCCACTCCGCCCAGGCGAACATCGGCGGGTTGACGGCGTCCACGTTCCGGTAATCCGTATAAAAATCCCGCCCGTCCGCTTCATAAATCATCCGGCAGATAAAGCCGTCCGACTCGCCGCCCGTATCGTACTGGTGATAATAAAAGTTGTCCATGGAATTTAACGTCGGAAACTCATGCTGCGCATATTTGTCAAACAGCATCATAAACAGCGTATCCCACTGGAAAATCCGGTCGTCAAACGCCTCGTCCACATAATAAGACTGCGTTTCGTCCGTCGTAAGCTCCGGATTTAAGCCTTTTGAAATGGCCCGGATATTGCTCTTATGGCTCTCCCACGCCGTCTCATAGAGCGTTTCCCATTCCTTATGCTCCGAAAAATGCACTTTTGGGACGCGCTCCATATCAATTTCATAGCCTCCCGCCACAATCTCGGGGGCCGCCTTTACCGGAAGCGGCGCGCCCGCAAATACCGCGGTTCCAAACAAAATACCTCCCAGTGTGCCGCTGACCCATCGTTTAACATTTTTCATAAAATCTCTCCCTTCTTCCATTTGTACAATTACTTACTGATACGAACACTACATTAACCGCCGCGCCCCTGCCCTCCGGCTGACGGATCTTTGCCAGCATCACCCTCTCCTCTTTTTAATAAAAAACCCCAGGATCCGTATCCCACGGATTCTGGGGCAAATAACACATCTTTGTCTGTTAATTTAACAAACGCACGACACAAACCGGGTTACGGTAATATGCGTTAGAAATCTTAATCCCAGTCCTTTCCGAACTTGCGTGCACAATCTGGCCGTTACCGATATAAATTGCAACATGGCTGATCCTGCCGCCGCCATAGAAGAACAAATCTCCCGGCTGTGCTTCACTCGCGCTGATCCTTCTGCCGTAATTCGCCTGCGCGGCAGAAGAATGCGGCAGATAAATGCCGTATTTTGCAAATACTGACAGCGTAAACCCAGAGCAGTCCGCACCATGGGTCAGGCTTGTGCCTCCCCATACATAACGGTTTCCGACAAACTGGCATGCATAGGACACCAAATCTACCTTTACATCCGATACGCCCTGTCCATAGCGTACTTCCGTCATCGTCATGGCTTTTGTCAGTTCATTGGATACTTTTACGTAGTCTGCGCTGACATAGCCTTCCTCACTGTCCACGCTGACCTTCAGCCAGTCTCCCTGATCCTCTATAACCTCTACTTCTTCTCCTTCCGGCATCAGAGCCAGTATCTCGCACTCCGTATTCGGCTGTTCCCTGACGCGCAGCGTCTGCGTCGTGCAGGTTGCAATCGTCGAACTGACGCCCGGCGCATAATCTTTCGCTTCTTTTCCGGTCATTAAAAATTCTGATTTGACATATCCGGTAACTTCTCCCGACTGGATGTGGGACCATTCTCCTTCTGTCCCTAATATTTCACATCCGGCGTCACGCGGAAGCTTCCCAACCAGTTCCGCCTCCTCGCTGGCCTCTTCCCTGACATTTAAATTGCTTTCAACTTTGGCAATACCAAGATTTGTATACCCGCATGTATCGTCCTGCATTCCTGAAGAAGTCATGGATTTTTCCCCCGTGGAAATCGTAGCTTTCGCCATAGACAAATCTATACATGCCCCCAAAGCCGAAATAACCCCCGCATTTGCACTTGTATCATGTTCCTGAAGCTTTTCTGTAATCTGCTCGGAAACGCCGGCGCTGACGCCCGCCGTTGCTGCAAATACCGGCAGTGACATTGCTATGGTTAGCGCTCCTACTGTAATAAAACTTATCCATCTCTTATTTTTGGATTTCATAAATTCCTCCTAAGGCTCTATCTTCTCTCCAGTAAATAATTTCCTGTAAAAAAGTATAGCAATAGTGGTTTCTATTGTCAACATAAATTTGTAACAACTGTGTAATATTTTATGCCGTATGCGATGTCCTGTTGCATCTGCCGCTTTAATTCTTCCAGAGAACCAAATTTCTTTTCGCCCCGCACCATCTCCAAAAACTCTACCCGAATCTTTCTGCCGTAAATCTGTTTGTCAAATCCCAGAAGATGCGTTTCCACCCCAACCGGGTTTTCCCCTTCTATCGTAGGCTTGCACCCTACATTTGTAACGCTCCCATATACGCCGCATCCGTCTTCCTGACCGTAAATTACCGTCCTTGTCAGATAGACCCCAAACGGCGGCAGCAGTTTTTCTTTTGGCAAAACCAGGTTCGCGGTAGGAATCCCAAGCGCCGCTCCGCCTAGTTTGTTCCCATGCACCACAGTCCCCTCCGTAAAATAGGGGTAGCCAAGCAGGCTGTTTGCTTTGTTAAGGCGTCCGGCTAAAATCTCGTCCCGGACAAACGTACTGCTGATATCTGTTCCGTTATACTTTAGCTTATCCACTGCTTCCACTTCGTAGCCGTACTTTTCGGAGAGCTTCTGCAAAAGCCTGTAATCCCCTTTCCGTCCATGCCCGAAACGAAAGTCTTTCCCTACAACCATATTTTTAATGCTGAGACGCCCCACAATCATTTCCACAAAATCTTCCGCTTCCATAAACCGGATTGCATCCGTAAACGGGCATTCGATCAGGCAGTCAATCCCATGCTCCGAACATAACCGCACTCTTTCTTCATTGGTCGTAAGCACTTTCTGCCCGGGAGAAGAAAGACGCCATCCCGGCGGTATGTCAAACGTAAAAAGAACCGCCTTTAAACCCTCTTTCTTTTTCTCCTGCAGATACTTTAACAGACGCCCGTGCCCTTTGTGAATCCCGTCGAATTTCCCAAGCGAAACAGCCGAAGCTTCACGCAGGCAAAAATCTGTCGTATTTTTTATATATTCCATGTTCATCTTCCTAAATTGTATGTTACAAAAACATTTTTTCCGGTTTTAAAACCTGTTTTTTCCCGTCATAGCAATACAGTCCGATAAACCTGCCTGACGCGTCGTACATCCTGCAAATACCAGGCAGGATGCCGCCGTTTTCCTGCAGGCGGGACAACGGGAGGATGCCGCCGTTTTCAAGGAGTTTTTCCGCTCCCTTTTCGGCTGTTATTTTGGGGTACTCCGTCAGGACGCGTTCCGTTGGAACCAGGATATCTTCGATACGCCTCCCCTTTTTGTCCGTCCCGTTTACGATAGCTTCAATTTCTGACAGGCGATGCGCATCCTCTACACAAAACCCTGCCGTCTTCGTTCGGAGCAGCCGTTCCATACATCCGCCACAGCCCGCCGCCTTGCCGATATCGTGACACAGCGTACGGATATAAGTCCCTTTCGAGCAATGTACCTGCATTGTCACAAGAGGCATGTCCACTTCCAGTATTTCAATTGAATAAACAGTAATCTCCCTGGCTTTACGCTCCACTTCAATCCCTTTTCTGGCCAGATCGCACAGCTTCCTGCCGTCTACTTTTAACGCCGAATACATAGGCGGAACCTGGCTTATCTTCCCGGTAAAACCTTTGATAATCTCCTCCAGGGCGGTTCTGCCGATTTTAACGTCCTCTTCCTTTAATATGCGGCCCGACATATCCTGTGTGTCCGTCGTAATGCCAAGCCGCAGAACTGCCCGGTATGTTTTATCTTTTGCCGTCAGATAATCGCAGGCCTTTGTGGCCCTGCCCAAGCAGACCGGCAGCACGCCCTGCGCATCCGGATCGAGCGTCCCCGTATGGCCGATCTTTTTTTGTTTTAAGATGCCGCGCAGTTTTGCCACCACGTCAAACGACGTAAACCCGGCTTCTTTATATACATTGATTATCCCATCCATATTTTTGCCTCAAAGCTGTTTTTGCATTTCTGTTACAACGGCCTGTATTACCGATTCCGGTTCTCCCTGCATGGAAAACCCGGCTGCCTGCACATGGCCGCCGCCGCCAAATGAAACGGCAATTTCCGCCACGTTTACGAACCCGTGCGAGCGCGTACTTACCTTAAACGGACCGCCGTCTTCCGTTTCATACAAAAATATGGCCGCTTCTGCGCCTTTTGTTACAAGAAGCTGGTTCACAATCCCGTCTAAATGCTTGGGCAGCGCTTCAAATTCCTCCATTTCCGCTTTGGTCACATAAGAGGCGATAACCCTGCCGCCGGCATACAGCCTGCTCTTTAACAGCGCCTTCCCTAAAATCCTGTTTTGCGCAAATGTTTTGGCATAAAACGTCTCTTCTATAATTTTAGGAAAATCAATCCCTTTTTCCATCAGCTTCCCCGCAATTTCCATTGTTTTTGCCGAAGTAGAAGAATACTGGAATACCCCCGTATCATGCACAATGCCAACATAAATGCACTCGGCGATTTCCTTTGTAATCTGCTCTTCTCCTATCAAACCAAATACAAGTTCGGAGGTAGAACTCGCTCCCGGGACAATATAGTTTTCATCGGCAAAGCTGCTGTTGCTGATATGGTGATCGATACAGACGGTTTTTTTGGCGCTGCGAAAATAAGCCGCCGCACCGCCTAACCGTCCTTCGTCCCCGCAGTCCTGTACGATAAACAAATCGTACTCCCGCTCCTCCAAAAAAGAATGCTCTATCTCCCCGGCTTTTGCCAGGAATTTGAATATATTGGGGATCGGTTCCAGATAAAGCGTCACGTCAATATCCGAATAATATGTTTTGATATAATTGTAAGTTGCAAGGCAGGAACCCACACAATCCCCATCCGGCCTGATATGGCCTGCAATGGCGGCAGTCCTTACTCCTTTTAACACACAGGCAAAATCTTTCATCCTACGATTCCTCTTCCGTATGGCGGCTCTCGTCCATACGGTTCACTTCATCAATTTTTTTCGACATGGAAACGCCGTATTCAATGGACTGATCCATGATAAAATGAATCTCCGGCGTATTGCGCAGGTTTAAATTTTTAGCAAGCTTCATGCGGATATAACCCTCCGCGCTTTTTAAACCCGAAAGCGTATCGGCCTGCGCGCCGCTGTCCCCAAGCACGCTGATATAAGCTTTGCAGGTTTTTAAATCCGGCGCCACGCTTACGGATACGACGCTTGTAAGCGGATGTATCCGCGGATCCTTGATTTCCCCGCGGATAATACTGCTTAATTCCCGCAAAACCTCGCCGTTGATTCTGGTATTTTTTATACTGTTTTTCCTCATACTCTGTCTGCTCCATCCTTATCTTGGAACTTCAACCATTTTGTAGCTTTCAATCTGGTCAAATTCCTGAACGTCGTTATAGCCTTCCAGGACAAGCCCGCATTCATATCCGCTCCTGACTTCTTTTACGTCGTCCTTAAACCGCTTTAAAGACGCCAGATTGCCGTCAAAGAGCTGTTTGCCTTCGCGCGTCAGGCGCACCTTGCATCCGCGCTCAAAGGTTCCGTCGAGAATATAGGAACCTGCGATATTGCCTATGCCGGACGCCTTAAATACCTGGCGGACTTCCGCGTGGCCCAGAATCTTTTCTTCAAAGATCGGATCCAGCATGCCTTTCATAGCTGCTTCCACATCTTCGATTGCATTGTAAATGACTTTATAAAGCCTTACGTCAACGCCTTCCCGTTCCGCTGTCGCCTTCGCCGTCGCATCCGGGCGGACGTTAAATCCGATAATAATCGCATTCGAGGCGGACGCCAAAATAACGTCCGATTCGTTGATTGCGCCTACGCCGCCATGAATCGTTTTTACAATAACCTCTTCGTTGGAGAGTTTTTCCAGGCTTTGTTTTACGGCCTCTACGCTTCCCTGTACGTCGGCTTTGACAATCAAATCCAGTTCTTTTACGTTGCCCGACTGAATCTGGCTGAACAAATCGTCCAACGACATCTTGCTCTTGGTTTCTTCCAGTAATTTTTCCTTGCCTTCCGAAATAAAGGTTTCGGCAAAGCTTCTGGCTTCTCTTTCCGTATCGGTGGATACAAATACTTCCCCTGCGTTCGGAACGCCGCTTAAACCGAGGATTTCAACCGGTGTGGACGGCACGGCTTCTTTTACGCGCCTTCCTTTGTCGTCAATCATGGCGCGGACTTTTCCGTAGCAGCTTCCGCATGCAATCGGCTCGCCCACTCTTAGCGTGCCCTTTTGCACCAGAATTGTTGCAACGGCGCCGCGGCCTTTGTCCAGCTGCGCTTCAATAACAAGCCCTCTTGCATTCCGATTGGGGTTTGCCTTTAGTTCGCAGACTTCCGCCGTCAAAAGGATCATTTCCAGCAAATTGTCAATCCCTTCATGCGTATGCGCAGATACCGGACAGAAAATCGTGCTGCCGCCCCAGTCCTCCGGAATCAGTTCATACTCAGAAAGTTCCTGTTTTACACGTTCAATATTCGCATTGGGCTTGTCGATTTTGTTGACGGCCACAATAATTTCTATCCCGGCTGCCTTCGCATGGTTAATCGCCTCAATTGTCTGCGGCATCACGCCGTCGTCCGCAGCCACGACCAAAATGGCAATATCCGTCGCATTTGCGCCGCGCATACGCATTGCGGTAAACGCTTCATGCCCCGGCGTATCCAAAAATGTAATTTTCTGGTTGTTGATGGAAACCACCGAAGCGCCGATATGCTGTGTAATGCCGCCCGCTTCCCGATCCGTTACCCTGGTAGAACGGATGGCGTCTAACAGAGACGTTTTACCATGGTCAACATGGCCCATGACGCAGACAACCGGAGGACGCGCTACCATTTTGCTTTCTTCTTCCGCTTCTTCTTTGAGAAGTTCCGCGATTACATCCACTTTTTCTTCCGGTTCCGCAATACAGTTAAATTCCAGCGCAATTTCTTCCGCCGTATCGTAATCGACTTCCTGGTTGACCGTTACCATAGTTCCTTTCAAAAACAGCTTCTTTATAATAATGGCGGCCTGTACTTTCATTTTTTCAGCCAGTTCTTTAATGGTTACTTTTTCCGGCAAAATAATGGATTTTATCACTTCTTCCTTTTCCTGCCTTGGCTGCTGCGGTTTCTTCCTGCCGCTGCGTTTTTCCAGATTGATAAAGCGTTCCTGCTTTTTGCCCAGCTTATCGCGATCCTTGTTGCGGTTATTGCTGTTGTTCTTGCGGTTTTCCACCCGGTCCCGTGTTTCCTTGCCGCGCAGATCTTCCGTAGACGCTGCGGACTCTTTGTTAAATTTGCTGATTTCCCGATCTAATTTGCCCTTAAGTTCCTTCGGGCGATTCGAATGGAATCCACGGCCACTTCGATCACCTTGAGGATGATTGGAAGCAGGGCGATTATTCTGGAAATTCTTTTGGTTATTTTTCTCATAGCTTCTTCCTCCCCGATCGCTCTGCGGGCGGTTGTCATTCCTGCCCTCATTTTTGCCGGAAAACGTACGGCTGTCGTTCCGGCTGCCCTGTGTGCGGTTCTCTCCTCTGCCGCCGGCTGTACGGCCGTCATTCCTGCCTCCCTGGGAACGGTTTGCAGCGA
>CAJTLD010000014.1:0-5316 GCA_910577065.1 uncultured Lachnospiraceae bacterium
ATGTATCTGCCTTGCAGCCGCAGGCGCCCAGGAACCGTTTTCGATAAGCCCGATGGTGCGTTTCTGGTAGTTGCGTTCTGTCAGTTCATGGATAAATTCCCGCATAAACGGGAATACATCCCCGTTGTAGGTCGGGGTGGCCAGGACCAGCTTGCCATAACGGAATGCGTCTTCTACCGCTTCCGCCATATCGCAGCGCGCCAGATCGTTTACTACGACTTTTGGGCAGCCTTTCTGGCGCAGTTTGTCTGCTAAGAGTTCCGCTGCTTTTTTGGTATTGCCGTATACGGAAGCGTAGGCAATCACAACGCCTTCGGTTTCCACGGAATACGAAGACCATGTATTGTAAAGGTTCAGATAGTAGCCTAAATTTTCTTTTAAAATCGGGCCGTGCAGCGGGCAAATGAT
The DNA here is from genome assembly GCA_910577065.1 of uncultured Lachnospiraceae bacterium. Classification (GTDB taxonomy): domain Bacteria; phylum Bacillota; class Clostridia; order Lachnospirales; family Lachnospiraceae; genus Roseburia_B. The sequence goes on from CAJTLD010000014.1 coordinate 409, forward strand.
CTGAATATCCAATGCAGCGGCTTTCTTTAAGAGATTTTGTACCTGTGCGCCGAACTTGCCGACGATGCCGATATAGTAGCGGCGGGCTTCGCACGCCCAGTCCTCTTCTACATCCAGAGCTCCGAATTTGCCGAATCCGTCAGCGGAAAATAAAACTTTGTCAAAGCTGTCATACGTAACGATAACTTCCGGCCAGTGTACCATTGGCGCGGCTACAAAATTCAAGGTATGTTTTCCTAATTCCAGGGTGTCCCCGTCTTTTACTACAATCTGCCTGTCCGGATAATCCGTGCCGAAAAATTGTTTCATCATCGTAAACGCTTTGGCGCTTGAAACAATTTTTGTTTCTTTGTATGTGTCCATAAAGTTTGCAATATTGGCAGAATGATCGGGTTCCATATGCTGTATGATAAAATAATCCGGGGAAGCGCCGTCCAGCGTATTTTTGATGTTGGCAAGCCATTCTTCCCCAAAATGCGCGTCTACTGAGTCCATAACGGCAATTTTATCATCTGTAATGACATAGGAATTATAAGCCATGCCGTTTTCTACCATGTACTGTCCTTCAAACAGATCAATTTCATGATCGTTTACGCCTACGTACTTAATATCGTTTGTAATTTCCATTGTAGTATCGCTCCTTTGCTTTTTGCCAGATATTGCCTGTCGAGTGACGGCTATGACATTATAGCATATGGAGAGTGGGTACGCAATGCTAATCGGGAGTTTTTTTACTGCATGCGTGTCGGTGGGACGGGACAGGCAAACCATTTTAAATCACGTCAAACTGCAGGCAAATAAACAATATCCCATCCGCATACCGGGCCGAAGCCGTCCCATGCATCTGTTCCGTCAGAAGCCTGGCAATGGAAAGCCCAAGCCCGGTGGATTTTGTTCCTGTTTCTACCGTATATAGCCGGTCAAACAGCTTTTGTGCGTCCACTTCGCCGAGCCTCTTCGCGTGGTTGGCAAACGTAATTTCTCCCCGGCGTGTCAGCGTTATCTTTAAATCCCCGTCACTATACTTCATGGCGTTGCAGAGCATATTTTCCAGAATACGAAAAAGCGCCGTGCGGTTCAGCCTGCACGTTACCGGTTCCTTTGGCATTGTAATTTCCGGTGAAATACGGCGCCCCTTTAACGCCGCATAGTGCGCTAAGATACTTTCCTCCAAAGCCCTGTTCAGTACGACCTCTTCCAATGGAAGAGCCTGTTCGGCCGACATGGTAAGCGAGTAGCCGAATAATTCCTCCGTCAGCTGTTTTAAATTGTCCGTGCGCCCGCGGATGACGGAAATGCAGCGGGCGGCGTTTTCGGAAAGATCTTCTTGTTCCAATAGATCCAGATAGCCGCAGACAGCGGTCAGCGGCGTCCGAAGATCGTGGGAAATATTGGTAATCGCTTCCTTGACCGTCCGGTCTCCCTCTTCGAAACGGCGCCGTTTTTTGCGGAGTATGCGAAGCTGCCGGTTTATGCTTTCCGCAAGGGCGCGCATATGCCGGTCGCGGCTTGAAATATCAATCAGCGTGTTGCTGCCGCTTAAGAGCCGGCTGCCAAACGCTTCTTTGATTTCATCGGCGGATTTTTGCATCAGACGCAGCTTAATCAGAAGTACGGCCAACAGTCCGCAAAGCAGCGCATCCATACCCCACAGCAAAAGTTCCATAAGGTAAACTCCTTTTACTTAATATCTTTTTTCCGAAACCCGAGAACGCCCAGGCCGGTGGCAAAGACGGCAATGATACCGTCATAAACAAGCGCGTTTTTGACAGGCAGTTCGCCGCTTGTCAGAAGCAGAGACTGACCCTGCGGCAGAAATTCCAGCAAAAACTGGTACGCCTGCCGTTTTGTACCGGAAAGGTAGCGCCTGTTTGGCACAGGTTCGCCCTGCTTGACCTCGCCGTCTGCGGTAAGCATATAATTTGGCAGTTCTTTGGGCTGCGACAGGGAGGCGGCCAGATAGCTTGCGGCAAACAGAAGGAGGAACGCCGCAAGGATGGTGGCGACGGCAATGCTTGCTTTATTGTGGATCAGCATGGCGGCCATGGTAAACAGAGCCGTAATGGTAAAGCTGATGCAAAGCAGGCAGAAAACAAGGATAATAACGGTTTTGGGATCCAGCGCAAAAGAACCGAGCAGCAGAATGCCTGCAGCTGCATTTGGGATCATATAAGAAACCGAAATAAATAGGGTTGCCGTCATACACAGTATAAGGTTGGAAAAATATATGGAAATCCGGGAATGCCCGATCATCAGCTTATTGCGGATGGCGCCGTCGCTGTATTCCGTCCCGATAAACAGACTGACAAAAACGGCGGAGATTACGCCCATATACATCACATGGGAAAAAAACGTCTGGTCTATGGTTGTTGCGAGATTGTATTTTTGCGCTTGCAGATATAAGCTGGCCGGGAAAAACAGGCCCAGGGCGAACATAAGGCCGCAAAACAGCCAGAATAGCTTGCTTTTCTTTAAACGGATCAGCCCGGCGGATAACAGCCTACTCATGCGCGTCACCTCCAATCAGATTGACATAATAGCTTTCTAAGGTTTCGTCGTTCTCTTCAAAAGAGATCAGTTCGCACTGCTCCTCTGCCAGGGCAAGCACCAGATTTGTAATATTGACGCCTGCAAAAACGTCCGCCTGGTTTTCAGATAGGATCTGGTATTCTAGCTGCATACGGTCTAAGACGCGGGAGAGGGCATGAACGTCGCTTACTTTTATGCGGGCGCATTTGCGGCAGGCTGCTTCCAAATCCCGGGCGCTGATTTCCTTGACCATATGCCCATGGTCGATAAAGCCGTAGTGTGTGGCAAGGCGGGACAGTTCGTCTAAAATATGGCTGGAAATCAGTACGGTAATCTGGCGTTCCCGGTTTAATTTGAGAATCAGTTCCCGTATTTCGATGATACCCTGCGGGTCAAGCCCGTTAATCGGTTCGTCCAGCACCAGAAAATCCGGATCGCCCGCCAAGGCAATTGCAATGCCAAGGCGCTGGCGCATTCCCAAAGAGAAATGCTTTGCTTTCTTTTTTCCGGTATCAGAAAGCCCTACCAGATGTAAAAGTTCCCGGATTCCCGTATCGGACGGAAGTCCCAAAATCCGGTATTGTTCCTTTAAATTATCCTCCGCGGTCATATCCAGGTAAATGGACGGGGTTTCCACGACAGCGCCCATCCGCCGCCTGGCTTTTGCAATGTTTTTGTCGGTAAAATCCATGCCGTAAAGGGTATAACTGCCCGAAGAAGGCTGCTGTAAGCCGCAGATCAGGCGGATAAAAGTCGTTTTTCCCGCACCGTTTTTCCCGACAAAACCGTAAATCGCCCCTTTTGGGACATGCAGGCAGAGATCGCTTAACGCCTGAAATTTGCGGTATGTTTTGTCCACGGCGTTTGCCGTCAGAACATATTCCATAAGTATCGTCTCCTTTCGTTTCTTACAGGGGTATTCTAACAGAAGGCGGTTAAAGAAGCGGTAAAGGAAACCGTTAAGATTTGGTAAAGTTTAATTGGAAGCCGATGCCCCAGACGGATTCAATGTAATCCTGCCCGCCTGCTTTTTGCAGCTTTCCGCGCAAATGGCTGACATGGACTTTTAAGGAACTTTCGGTGCAGTCCGGGGTATCTTCGCTGATGCGATCTAACATGGCGGATTTGGAGATGGCCTGCATGGGATTTTGCATCAGAAGTTTTAAAATGGCATATTCCGTACGCGTCAGCTTCACAGGCGTTCCCGAAACCGAAACGCTCCGCGCGGCCGTGTCAAGCGTCAGATCCCCGCAATGCAGAGTAGGGGAAAGAGGCGCCGGGAAAGAGGCTCGCAGCCAAACTGCAATCCTGGCCAAAAGTTCCCTTGTGTCAAATGGTTTTGTAATATAATCGCATGCGCCGTGGTTCAGCAGATTTATTTTATGTTCCATATCGGTTTTTGCGCTTAAAACAAGGACGGGCAGTCCTTTTATAAGAGGCAGCAGTTCTTCCCCGCTTAAGCCCGGGAGCATCAGATCCAACAGGATCAGATCCGGGGTCTGCATGGAGAGAAGAAGTTCTGCCTCTGTGCCGGAATAAGCGCGCAGTGTCCGGTAGCCTTCTTTTTCCAGAAGTTCGGCTAACATATTGTTGATATCCGGGTCGTCGTCAATGATTAAAATCGTATACATAGAAGAAACGTTCACCTGCCTGTTATGTTATTACGTAAAGTATAGACGATTGGGCAAATTTTTTAAATATATTTTCCGTAAAAATGTTTGCACATAAAATAAACTTGTGCTATAATCGCTTTAACGCCATAAAGCTTCAACGCGTTAAATTGTAAAATTACAAATGGAGGGCATTATGAAACTACTATTATTAATCATCTATTTTGCTGTTTTGATTGGCATTGGCCTGTACTGCCGCAAGCATGCTACCGATGTAAACGGATTTGTTTTGGGCGGGCGTTCCGTAGGTCCCTGGCTGACTGCATTTGCATACGGCACGTCTTATTTTTCGGCGGTTGTATTTGTAGGCTATGCCGGGCAGTTTGGATGGAAGTATGGGATTGCCGCTACCTGGGCGGGGATTGGCAATGCAATTATCGGTTCTCTTTTGGCATGGGTAGTATTGGGACGCCGGACGCGCATTATGTCGCAGCATCTGGATTCCGCTACCATGCCTCAGTTTTTCGGGGAACGCTTTGGCAGCCAGCCGCTTAAAATCGGCGCTTCCGTGATTATATTTATATTTTTGATTCCCTATACGGCGTCTTTGTATAACGGGCTTTCCAGGCTGTTTGGGATGGCGTTTCACATTGATTACTCCGTATGCATTATTTTAATGGCGGTATTGACTGCGATATATGTCATTGCAGGCGGATATATGGCGACTGCGATCAATGATTTTATACAGGGAATTATTATGTTGTTTGGC
>CAJTLD010000014.1:5327-6518 GCA_910577065.1 uncultured Lachnospiraceae bacterium
TTGTTACGATCATTGCCGCCGTATTAAACAGTAAAGGCGGGTTTATGGCGGCGCTTGACGGGCTTGCGCAGATTACAGACGAAACGGTATCCGCGGCGCCCGGTACATTTTCTTCCTTTTTCGGGCCGGATCCTTTGAACCTTTTATTTGTCGTTATTTTGACTTCCTTAGGTACCTGGGGGCTGCCTCAGATGGTACAGAAATTTTATGCGATTAAAAATGAAGAAGCCATTAAGAAAGGGACGATTATATCTACCATATTTGCGCTGGTTGTATCGGGCGGCTGTTATTTTCTGGGCGGCTTTGGAAGGCTGTTTTCCGATCAGATTGATGTGGAAGCAAACGGATTTGATTCCATAATTCCTACCATGCTGTCCGGTCTGTCGCCGATTTTGATTTCCCTGGTTGTGATCCTGGTACTGTCCGCCTCGATGTCCACGCTTTCTTCTCTCGTTATGGCGTCGAGTTCTACGTTGACCATAGACTTTTTGAAAGAATTATTCTTTAAGAAAATGGACGATAAAAAACAGGTATTTACCATGCGGGTGCTGGTTGTTGTGTTTATTATTATTTCTTCGGTACTTGCTTTAATCCAGTATAAGAGTTCCGTCACATTTATCGCACAGTTGATGGGCGTATCATGGGGGGCTCTGGCAGGTTCGTTTCTGGCGCCGTTTATGTATTCGCTGTATTCCAGGAAAGTTACAAAAGCGTCTTGCTGGGCCTGCTTCTTGTTTAGTTCCGTACTGATGGTTGCAAATATTTTCTGGCGTCCGTCCTTTCCGGTAATAATGCAGTCTCCGATTAACTGCGGCGCCATTGCAATGCTTGCAGGGCTTGTTATCGTCCCGGCTGTAAGCCTTATTACGCCAAAGCCCGACAAAAAGCTTGTGGATAATGCGTTTGCATGTTATGAGGAAAAAACGGAAGTGGAACAGAAGGTTGCGCTTGGAAAATAAATAGAGAACCGTTACATAAAAAAGAATCCTGTATGCCAGGGTTCTTTTTTTGTAAGAAAGAACGTTCTGCTGTGAAGCGTGAAAGTTTTTGGCTTTCCTGTGAAATAAAACTTTTCCAGGGAAACAGGGGGGAATGGTTGGTCAAATATGCTTTAACCCGGAGTCCGCCACGTATTTTTTGATTGCTGCAAAGCTTTCGGGGCTGATGACATGCTCCATACGGCAGGCGTCA
>CAJTLD010000014.1:6528-9465 GCA_910577065.1 uncultured Lachnospiraceae bacterium
CTGCCGTGCCTTCGTCGATGCCAAGCGCTGTCAGCCAGTTTGTCAGAAAGGTATGGCGTTCGTAGATCCTGTCTGCAACGGCCTGTCCCTGTTTGGTTAAGGTGATAAACCCTGCGTCGCTGACCGTGATATAGCCGTTTTCGCGCAGATGTTTCATGGCTACGCTGACGCTGGGTTTTTTGAAATTCATTTCTGCCGCGATATCCACGGAACGTACGACCGGGAGCCGTTTACTTAAAATAAGGATAGTTTCCAGATAATCTTCCGCCGATTTATTGAGAGCCATGGTGTTCCTCCTGTGTTCAGATAAAGTTATTGTAACATATGTCCGGGAAAAAGGGAACACTGTCAGTTAAGATCGGTCGGCCAGAGCAGGAATAAATTTTTGTGTTCATTTTTGGGCGGTTGTGGTATAATAATCTTTACTGATTTAGCTACCGTTAAATTCCCGCCATATCTTTTGGGGCACATTCCATTCGGGCAGGATTCGGAAAACTGAAAACAGCCGTCTGTAAGTCTGCCAAAACCGCAGCCAGAGGGCAGAGGATGTGGCAGGGGCATTGTGGATGGGATTTGGGGGATCTTAAGTATTCCATACATGATACAGTCATTCACGGTCAGAGCGTCTGTGGAAACTCTAATATGGAGGCGGGATATGAAAAATATTTATAAAACAGATAACGGGATTCTTTCACAGAAGGAAGCATTCGAGCCGGATGTCTGGGTGAACCTGATTTCGCCGAATATGGATGAATTGACGGAAGCGGCAGAATATTACGATATCGATATTGCGGATCTTCGGGCTGCGCTTGACGAAGAGGAAAGTTCCCGTGTACAGATAGAAGACGGTTATACGCTGATTCTTGTGGATATTCCATTAGAAGAAATCCGGAATGATCAGCGCGCATACACGACGATCCCGCTTGGCATTCTGTTGGTGCAGGATGCAATACTTACGGTATGCGGCGAGGACACAGTGATTTTAAATTATTTTTACAATAACCGTATGCGCGGATTTTCCACAAAGAAGAAAATGCGTTTTGTTTACCAGATTTTGCTGCGCACGACGAATTTATATCAGGCGCTGCTGCGTGTCATTGATAAAAAAAGAAGTGAAATTGAAAAAAGGGTCGGATCCGAAACGACAGAGGATAAGGATCTGATCAACCTGCATGAACTGGAAACAAACCTCGTTTATTTTGCCACTTCGTTAAGCGCGAATAAAGTAGTGCTTGACCGCTTGACGCGCTACGAACGGATTAAACAGTATCCGGAGGATAAGGAACTTCTGGACGACGTTATCGTGGAGAACCGCCAGGCGATTGAAATGACGAATATTTACCGTGATATTATCCACGGCGCGCGGGAACTGGTGTCTACGATTATCAATAACCGACTGAATAATGTAATGAAATTTCTGACTTCCATTACGCTTGTGATGGCGATTCCTACTATTATATCTGGTATATACGGGATGAATGTAAGCGGAAAATGGATGCCGTTGTCAGAAACGCCGCATGGATTTGCAATTATCTGTGTTTTGACGGCCGCAATATGTATGCTTGCGCTTGTGGTATTAAAAAAACGGAAAATGTTATGAATAGGAAAGGATGGGCAGCGCCGATGCATGAAAATATGCATCGGCGTTGTTTTTTCTATTTATTTCCAGTCAGATTCATATAATTTGGTCACATTTATGTAATAAAATCGTAACATATTCAGAGAGGAGAACAAAACACATGAAACAAAGAAGCTGGAAACTTGCAGGCCTGTGTATTACAGCCGCATTAATTGTAACAGTAAATACAACGACGGCAGTTGCCCGTGAATCTAAGGATCAGGTGGTTGAAAAGGAACAGGTTATAAAAAAGGATAAAGAAAAAAAGAAAAAATCTCACACCGTACATATCGGAGTGGCGGCAACGGCGATGAAAGCCGTAGAAGAGAAAGTGGAGGAACTTTCGGAGGCCATTTTGGCAGGAGAAGAGATTTCGGAGCCGGCAGAGGAAGAAAAAGAGCCGGAACTTGCGGTTGCCCAGGTATCTTCTTATCTTAATGTACGTAATCAGCCGGGACTGGAAGGCGAAGTGGTGGGCAAACTTTATCACGATTCCGTAGGTGAAATTATCGGCGAAGAAGAAGGCGGATGGTTAAAAATCACTTCCGGTACCGTGGAAGGTTTTATCAAAGCGGAATATGCTATCCGCGGAGAAGAAGGAGCCGCAAAAGCCGAAGAGGTAGGCGTACGGCAGGCCAAAGTGGAAGCCGATGCGCTGCGCCTGCGCACAGAAGCATCGACAGAGTCGGAAATTATTACGCTTTTGCCAAATGAAGAAGTCGTTCAGGTGGAAGAAGAGTTAGAAGGCTGGGTAAAAGTGGACGCCGGGGAAGAACAGGGCTACGTTTCTGCGGATTATGTGGATTTATATACGGTTCATCCGGTAGCGGAATCGCGCGAAGAAGAGGAAGCAAGGTTAAAACGCGAGGAAGAAGAACGACGCGCGGCGGAAGAAGCGGCAAGGGCGCAGGCACAGGCTGCGGCAAGGCAGTCCGCAGCGTCTTCCGGAGGAAAGCGGCAGGCTCATGGATCGGCTTCTGTGCCGGCGTCTAATGGGGGACAGGCGCAGGCATCCTCGGGATTAGGACAGCAGATTGCCAACTTTGCACTGCAGTTTGTGGGGAATCCGTATGTATACGGCGGCACCAGCCTGACAAACGGGGCGGACTGTTCCGGGTTTGTAATGAGCGTTTACCAGAATTTTGGCATCAGCCTGCCGCGTACGTCCGGAGAACAGGGGCAGTGCGGGACAAATGTAGGCGGTCTTGAGAATGCAAGGCCGGGCGATCTGGTATCTTATTCCGGGCATATCGGGATTTATATCGGAAACGGGCAGATTGTGCATGCAAGTTCCGCAAAAACCGGAATCAAGGTATCCG
>CAJTLD010000014.1:9483-10389 GCA_910577065.1 uncultured Lachnospiraceae bacterium
CGATTCTTTCGGTCAGAAGGATTGTATAAAAAACAAAACAAAAGGCCATACTGTATGATATGAAAAAGCCCTGCGGCAGACAGCAGGGCTTTTGGATTACACTGCAAAGGATGCGGGCAGGTGGTTAGGTATGGATGTTTTAGTCCGGGGACTGGAAACAAAATGGGTTTCGGAATTAAAGAAAATTTGCAGTAAAAATAATATTTTTATATGTGAAAAAGAAACCGAAGCGGCAGATTTGCGCCTTTTGGTGACGGATTATCCGATTGAGTGGGTAAAACAGGGAGCGTATGCCGGGATTCCGTTTGTTGTAGTATCAAAAGACGGTCGGGAAGAGAAAATTTTAGAAGCCTTTCAGGCCGGAGCGGAGGACTATATGGTTTTTCCGGTCAGCCCGGACGTGGCAGGCGTAAGGATTTTTAGGATTTTAGGTATAGGCAGGGCGGAGAAGGGCTGCGAAGAGCGATTGCGGGAAGGCGCGCATTTTACTCCAAACGAATATCGTATCCTTTCGTTTATGATGGGACAGCCTGGCAGGGTTTTTACGAGGGACGAATTATTGGCAGGGGCGTTTCCGGGTATGTATAAAGGGTATGACAGAAATGTGGACAATTATATTAAGGAGATCCGGAAAAAACTTTCCAAAAGAGGCGGCAAACTGGAAACGGTATATGGGGTGGGCTATCGGTTTATGCAGTAAAACAGCAGGCTGGGAGCCTGTTTTTGGCTGCAAAAAAAGGGAATAAAAAAATTTTCAAATTTTTTAAAAAATATGTTGACAAAATACAATTCCTCGTGTATTATATGTATTGTGCTTGAGAGATACAGCAAAGCACAGAAAACAAAAAATGCGATAGTGGCGTAGTTGGTAACGCGCGACCTTGCCAAGGTCGAGACCGCGGGTTC
>CAJTLD010000014.1:10417-14673 GCA_910577065.1 uncultured Lachnospiraceae bacterium
AACCCCTTGGTTTTAAAGGGTTTGCGGATTTCTTTTTGTCCGGTACGTTCATCGTTGCCCTTATCAGTCTGCTTAATCAGATTTTTAAGGGAAAGAGATAGCCGCCGCTACTTCCGATAGTGACGGCTGACTAAGAGGTTATGGCAGAAGGGGTCGAGTCCCGCCCGCCTTCACTGACAGGCAGGAATAAGGTGTCCTGAAGATATGTTTTTTGAATTTTTGAAATTTTCTGGATTTTATAAAAAATATTCCGATTATAACAAATACTAATAGATAAAAATGCAAATTTGCATTGACAAAACAGAAGTTATCAGATACAATAAACACATCAAATAGCAATACAAAATCTAACAAAGGAGGTACAGACCACCGGCAAAGTAAAGTAATACCCCAAACAGCAATGCAAAACAGTAACAAAGGAGGTACGGACCGCCAGCAAAGTGAGAGTATGCCCCCAAATAGCAATACAAAATCTAAGCAAAGGAGGTACGGGCCACCAGTAGAGTAAAGTAATATCTCAAAATCCTTGTCAGCAAGGCAGCTGTTTTCAGAGAACAGATTCGGGGAATAAGAAATTGTTCTACGGATTTGGTAATGAAAAATAAAAGATGGAGGTACAATCCAATGGACAGCATAGTTTAAAAGCGGCATCAATTCAAACCGATTTGATGCCGCTTTTTATTGCGGTTTTTGGAAAAGAACGATACGGCGGCAGTCACCAAATCAAGGTTTTTGCATATATTGTACGTAAGAAGCAATACGAGGAATCGTTATGTCCAAACAAAATATCAGGTATCTGCAGAATGATTCGACGGATGAAGGAAACCTGCAGATAAATGTGGAAACGCCATCCGGCAGGCTGCCGATTGAAAATGCAAAGATTGCTATTTCTTTCACGGGCGAACCGGACAGGCAAATTGAACAGGCTGTCACCAACTCTTCCGGACAGACGGCGCAGATAGGGCTGCGGACGCCTCCGTTAGAGTACAGTATGGAACCGTCTGAGCAGCAGCCGTATGCAGAATATACGATCCAGGTGACGGCAGAAGGCTTTATTCCCGTAAATGTGTCCGGCATACAGGTGCTGCCTGGAGAAACGGCAGTCCAGCGGGTGCGCTTAGTGCCTCAGGAATCGGATATTAATCCGGTGGATAATATTGTTATTCCGGCAAATACTTTGTTCGGGAATTTCCCACCCAAAATTCCGGAGGATGAGATAAAACCGTTAGAAGAAAGCGGGGAAATCGTATTAAGCCGGGTTGTTGTGCCGGAATATATCGTTGTCCATGACGGCGCGCCTTCGGACAGTACGGCAAGGGATTATTATGTGACTTACAAGGATTATGTTAAAAATGTGGCTTCCAGTGAAATCTATGCGACCTGGCCGGATGCGACGCTTCGGGCGAATATCCTGGCAATTATGTCATTTACGCTGAACCGGGTATATACGGAGTGGTACCGGAATAAAGGCTACGATTTTACGATTACTTCGTCTACCGCTTTTGACCATAAATGGATCTACGGCAGGAATATTTTCCAGAACATTTCCAGGATTGTAGACGATATATTCCAGAACTATTTATCCAGGCCGAATGTCAAGCAGCCGATTCTGACGCAGTACTGCGATGGCCAGCGGGTAAGCTGCCCGAACTGGATGAGCCAGTGGGGCTCAAAAGATCTGGGGGATCAGGGGTACAGTTTTATTGAGATTTTACGGTACTATTACGGAAGCGATATGTATGTCAATGAGGCGGATGAAATTGCAGGGATTCCGTCTTCGTGGCCGAGGGAAGATCTAACGATCGGCTCAAGGGGCGAAAAGGTGAGGCAGATGCAGTCGCAGCTGGTGCGGATAGCAAGAGCGTATCCGGCAATTCCGGTAATCGCCGCAGACGGCATTTACGGGCCAAGGACGGCGGAAGCCGTTGAAATATTCCAGTCTATTTTCGGGCTGCCGGTGACCGGAGTGGTGGATTACGCTACCTGGTATAAAATATCCGAAATTTATGTAGGCGTCACACGTATTGCGGAACTGTTTTAAACGGAGCCGGCCTTTCGCGGCAATTATAAAAAAACAGCTGCAAAGTCCTTATACCAAAAGGCTTTACAGCTGTTTTTTGATGCCTGGCATAAGCTTTGGCTCTATCTTGTTTCTCCGCCTTTTGGCAAAATGCGGAATTGGTAACAGTTCAGCCTTCCGGCTTCGCTGTTACAGAATCCGGCCTATTTAAAGTGTGCCTGCGGCAAAGGGATCGGATTCCCGAAAATCAAAGCATTGGGCTTGATTTTATTGCGATTCTGTTTTAAAATAAACTCTATATGGAGTTGTTTAGAAGGAGGCAGTTGTATGGAGAAAAGTATTTTAGTCGTCGATGACGACGCGATGAATTTAAAAAGGACCAAGCTGATTTTGCAGAAGTATTATGACGTGATATTTGCCGAGTCGGGAGAAGAAGCCCTGGAACTGTTAAAAAGCGAAAAAATAGATATGGTTCTTCTTGATATTGCAATGCCCAAAATGAACGGAATTGAAACCTTTGAGCACATGAAGGAGGCGGAGATTGGCATTCCCGTCATTTTTCTGACAGCATCCGGGGATGAAGATGACGTGCTGAGCGCGCTTTGTTTAGGGGCGGTGAATTATCTGAAAAAACCATACGTACCGCAGGAATTACTGAAACGGGTTGCAAAGGGGCTTGAGAAGAAATGAAAACGGAAGAGCAGACAAGCATTCATCTGCTTTTAGCCAGCATTGTCACGGTGTTTGGCATAATGCTTATTTTAACTACAATTACTATGTCGTGGGAACCGTGGATGATACCGATTATTGTAATCGGAAGTTCTATTGTTTGGTTCCTTCATATTGGAAGAGCCGGTTCCAATGTGCTGTATGAGAATTTGTGTATCGGGCTGTTGATGATTGGTTTTTTTTTTCTTTGGGGTGCATGGCGCCGTTCTTTTTGACGTGTCTGCCGTGGCCTGTTTGTTAGTTCTGATTTTTTCCATGTTTGACCGAAAGCGGCTGTTGTATCTGATGGCTGCTTTGTATCTTCTGGTGTTTTTGTATCATTTTCTGATTTTGCGCACGATTTCTTATGGGATGGGATTTCAGAATGCGGTACGCCTGGGCATCGGCGCGATGGTGGTGACAGGCGCGGCGCTGATTGCAAGGTACCGGATCGACAGGAGAAATGCGGCAAGAAAGAAGTACGACAACACGCTTGCGCAGTTAGAAACGGCAGGGCGGCAGAACGCTGAATTTATGTCGAATGTTTCCCATGAGATCCGGACGCCCATTAATATGGTGCTTGGTATCAGCGAGGTTGCGCTGGAAAAGGAGCTTTCCCCGGAACTGCGGGAGGATATTTTGTCCATCAAGATGGCGGGCAAGCGTCTGTCCAATCAGATCAATAACATTCTGGATTATACCGAGATTGTGGAGGGCACGCTGACTTCGGCAAAAGAATCGTATATGATTACGTCCCTGCTGAATGACGTGATTACAACCGTTTCCATGCAAAACAGCAGGCACCGGCTGGAAATCGTATTTGATATGAATCCGAAAATACCGGCGGTACTGATTGGAGATGTGGAAAAGATTTCCCATGTCCTTAAAATCCTTCTGGAAAATTCCCTTAAGTTTACGGAAGAGGGCGGTATCGGCATCTGTATTGAATATCGCAAGGAGACTTACGGAATCAATCTGATTATAGATATTTATGACACGGGAATCGGCATGACGGATTCCCAGATGACGCAGATGTGCGATGAGTTTTATCAGGCCGAGTCGGGAAGCAGCCGTTTTGCCGGGGGCCTCGGCCTTGGTCTTCCGATTGCCAGGGGCCTTTTGCATGCGATGGGCGGTTTTATTCATTTTGACAGTAAAAACCAGGAAGGCATGCAGGTCCATATTGTGATTCCGCAGGAGGTAGAAGACGATACGCCCAGCCTTTCAATTGCCAATGTGGAGCAGCTTTGTATCGCATGCTATTTCAGGACGGAAAAATACAGCTGTGACGAGGTCAGAGGTTACTATGACAAAATGATTTTACATATGGTGGAAGGACTTGGCATTGAAGGATACCAGGCCCACAATTTTGACGGGCTGCTCAAGCTGCTGAAAAACCATAATCTGACGCATATTTTTATTGCGCAGACCGAATATGAGGAGAATACCTCTTTTTATGAACAGGCGCCCGGGCATATTCAGGTGGTCGTGATTGCCGAAAAGGATTTTACGTTAGACAGCGGCAGGC
>CAJTLD010000014.1:14693-19184 GCA_910577065.1 uncultured Lachnospiraceae bacterium
AAGCCGTTTTTTGCACTTTCCGTCGTCAATCTTTTAAACGGGGAGGTCAGCGAAAACGGGTTTGAAGAAGCCCAGGCGGCAGGCCGCAGGCCGTTTTCATGTACCGGAGTGCGGGTTCTTGTGGTGGACGATGAAGAAATGAACCTTGTGGTGGCAAGAGGGGTTCTGGGCAGCTACGGGCTGCAGATGGATACCTGCCTGAGCGGAAGGGAGGCAGTGGAACGGTGTAAAACAAATTCGTATGATATTATTTTCCTGGATCATATGATGCCCGGCTTTGACGGCGTGGAAACGCTGCGCCATATCCGGGAAATCGAGAACGGGAAGTATCAGGATCTTCCGGTCATTGCCCTGACGGCAAATACGATCAGCGGCGCGCGGGAAATGTTCCGGAACGAAGGCTTTACGGAGTTTATTCCGAAACCGATTGAACGTACCGTGCTTGAACGGGTACTGCGCAAGACGCTTCCCGAAAACTGTATCCGGTATCGTTCCATTTCTGAGGATTCGGATTCCCATAAAACGGATTCGGATACGCCCAAAGAGCCGGCGCAGCATCAGAACGGGCCGGACGGCGATTCGGGTACGTTTCTTGAAAAGCTGGCGCGGGACGGGTTCAACGTGCAGCTGGGAATGGAATACTGCTCTGACGAGGAAGAGTTTTATCGGGAGATGCTGCAGATGTTTGCCGAGCAGTATCCCCAAAAGCGGGATGAAATTGTTTCCCTGTACGAGGCTTCGGCGTGGGACGATTATGCGATTAAGGTGCATGCCCTAAAGAGCACTTCTCTGACAATCGGCGCGGAGCGGCTTTCCGAATGTGCAAGGATGCTTGAAGCGGCGGGCAAGAAAGCGGATGCGGAATATATCGCCCAAAACCATGGCGAGCTGCTTGGCCTGTACGAAAAAGTTTGCAGCAGCATTGAAAAAATATAGTTTTTTGCTGCTTTTTGAGAGCGTGTATGTTTTGAAAGGAGGAAATACTGCGTGTTCAAAAAATGGCTGGAACTAATCTTTGACCATAAGATCAGTCTGCAGGAGCGTATGTTCCGGATTGTTACGGGCATATGTATGGTCGCGCTGATGTTTATTCTGCCCATGGGCAGGAATCTTGTAAATCTGCTGATTTTGGCGGTAAGCATTGTCGGCATTTGGCTCATAGTAAAGATAAGCATTCAAAGAAAATGCATCAATTGCGGGGCTACGCTGATTTCGGCGCTGCTTTTAGCGCTTTTTCCGGTAAGTTTTTTTTCGGTGGGAGGCTTTTACAGCGGGATGCCGGAATGGTTTGTGCTTTGTTTTATTTATATTAACATTACGCTGACGGGCAGGCGGAAAGCCGCGTTTTTTCTGATGTGCACGGCGGAGACGCTGCTTTGCTATTACATTGCCTATTATTTTCCGCAGTATGTTGCGCAGAATACGCAGGGGCACTCCTTTTTTGATTCGGCGGCTTCGGTTATTATGGTGGGAACGCTCACAAGCGTTTTGCTTTTGTTTCTGAACAGGATTTACGAAGAGGAATACGAGATTTCCCGGCAGCAGAAAAAGGAAATTGAAGAACTGAATAAGGCGGAAAATCATTTTTTTTCCAGTATGAGCCATGAAATCCGCACTCCGATCAATACTATTATCGGGTTAAATGAAATCATTCTGCGCGGGGACATTTCGGAGGACGTTGCCGAAAATGCAAGAAATATTCAGGGTGCCAGCAAGATGCTTTTGACTCTGATTAACGATATTCTGGATTTGTCCAAGATCAAATCGGGAAAGATGGATATTGTCAATGTTTCTTATGAGACAGGCGCGCTTTTTTCGGAAATTGTCAATATGATCTGGATCAAGGCGCAGCAAAAGGGGCTGGATTTCCGCCTGCATGTGGACGCTTCGATTCCGAGTATGCTCTGCGGCGATGAGGTGCGTATCAAACAGGTTTTGATCAATTTACTGAACAATGCCGTGAAATACACAAGCGAGGGGAGCGTTACGCTTTCCGTCCGGTGCGAACGCATCGCGCAGAACCGGGTGCGCGTCTGGTATTCCGTAGAGGATACCGGGATGGGCGTAAAAAAGGAGAATATCCCGTATATTTTTAATGCGTTTAAGCGGGTAGACGAGGAGAAGAACCGCCACATTGAAGGAACCGGGCTGGGGCTTAGCATTGTCCATAAGCTTGTGGAGTTAATGGGCGGGGAGATCAGCGTCAACAGTATCTATACGAAGGGTTCTATTTTCAGTGTCGTGCTGGATCAGGATATTATAGACGAGAATGAACTGGGGACGTTTACGCTGTCTTCCCATATCAAAAACGGCGACCGGGAACAGTACAGGCAAAGCTTTGACGCGCCGGAAGCGCATATCCTTGTCGTAGATGATAATGAAATGAACCTGATGGTGGTGCGCAAGCTGCTTGCCGAGACAAAGGTTCAGATCGATACCGTTGCAAGCGGCGCGGACTGCCTGAAAATGACGCTGCTCCAGCACTACGACGGCATTTTGATGGATCATCTGATGCCGGAAATGGATGGGATTGAATGCCTGCATGCGCTGCGCGCGCAGCCGGGAGGGCTGTGCCAGGATACGCCTGTGATTGCTCTGACCGCAAATGCGGGGAGCGACAACCAGCTTCTTTATCGAAAAGAGGGGTTCAGCGGGTATCTGGCCAAGCCGGTGAACAGCGCTTTGCTTGAGGCGGCGGTGCTGAGTATTCTGCCGAAAAATCTGGTGGAGCTGAGCGAGGAAACCGAACAGACGGAGATAGGGAAGGATGTTTTGATTTTTGAGCAGGCCAAGCAGCGCTCCCTGATTGTGACGACAGACAGCGTATGTGATTTGCCGGAGGCGTTGAAAAAGGAATTTGGTATTTCTACATGTCCGTATTATGTCTGCACGGAGGAAGGCAGGTTTTTGGATGATCTGGAACTTGGCGCGGACGAACTGCTTGAGCATATTTCCGCCGGGAAAACCGGATATTCCCAGGCGCCGGCCGTGGAGGATTATGAGCGGTTTTTTGCGGAAAGGCTGACGGAAGCGCAGAATATCATACATATTACAATGGCAAAATATGTCAGCGACGGATACCGGAATGCGCTGGAAGCGGCAAAATCGTTTGAGAATGTTACGGTGCTTGACTCGGGGCATCTGTCAAGCAGTATGGGCCTGGTGGTGCTGTACGCTGCTTCTATGGCGGAAAAACATGTTTCTAAATCAGAAATTGTTAAGACGGTAAAAAAAATAAGGCAGTATATTTCTTCTGCGTTTGTGATTCACAGCACGCATATGATGTGCCAGGCAGGAAGGATACCGAAACGGATTCAGGTTTTGTGCGATACGCTTTTGCTGCATCCGATTATTGTTTTGAGAAAAAGCAGGATGGCGGTTGGTTATATGGAGATGGGCGGTTTTGCGCGCGTTGCGAAACGCTATGTCAGGAAGATTTTTATCGAGCCGCGGAATGTGGACCGGAGGATTTTGTTTATTACGTATTCCGGGATGGATAAGGAGAAACTGCAGTATCTTCAGGATCTGGTGCGGCAGTATTGTCCGTTTGAACGGGTTTATCTGCAGAAGGCTTCTTCTGCTATTGCGAGCAACTGCGGGCCGGCTTCGTTTGGTTTGCTGTTTATGAAGAAGAATGACGCGGTGATTTCTTTTTCGGAGGCGTCGAAGGAGGGGGAGGCGTAATTTCCTTTGCTGTATGGGGGTGTTGGCAAAGTTCCGTCAGTCGGAGTGTTGGGTGCTGTATCTGATATTGTTGGCAAAGTTCCGTCAGCCAGAGGGCAGAGGGTGCGGCTTTCGCTGTGAAACAGGTTTAACCGGCTCTAAAGTTTCCCATGCAGGTTTTGGATTGCGGACGCAACCGCCGGAAATGCGCCGTCCATGGCGCATTCCGGCTTGCACGATAAGTGGTTTTCGTTTTCGAAATCTTCTCGATGGGTGCGAAGCAGATGGTTCCAGGTTTCAATTTTTGGCCGGATGGAGTATTGGGGCATGTTTAAAAAATTGGAATGTTGTCCATACTTTTACATATGATGTATTAGCGCTGTAACGGTCCGCTGCAGCGCTTGGAAAGGTAGGACAGGATGAAAACATTTGAGGAACTGTATCAGGAAATCATGGAGCAGGAGTTAAAAAACGGCAGGAGCCTTTCGGAGCAATACGACAATTATCCGATGGACTGCCTGCTGCACCCGAAGGATTACGCCCCGGTGATCCCGGTCGGAAGCTGCGATACCTGTGAAGGAGAGGGAAGCTGCCAGAAAAGCTGCGTTTTTGACGCGATAAAAAAGATAGACGGCAGGATTTATATTGACCCGCAGAAGTGTACAGGCTGCGGGGTCTGCGTCGACGTCTGCAAGATGGGGCATCTGATCGAAAACAGGGAAATTTATCCGGTCTTGGAAGCCTTGTGCGACCGCAGCCGGGAAGTGTATGCGCTGATTGCCCCTGCGTTTGCCGGGCAGTACGGCAAGGATGCAGGAGCGGGGCACT
>CAJTLD010000014.1:19217-31226 GCA_910577065.1 uncultured Lachnospiraceae bacterium
GGTATGGTGGAGGTGGCTGCGTTTGCGGATATCCTTACGTTAAAGGAAGCGCTTGAATTTGACCGTCATGTGGTGGAACAGGGGGATTTCCAGCTTACCAGCTGCTGCTGTCCGGTCTGGATTGCGATGATCCGCGATATTTATCAGGATCTGGTCGGCCATGTGCCGGGTGCGGTATCGCCGATGGTTGCCGCCGGAAGGGTGGTCAAGCAGCTGCATCCAAACGCCGTTACGGTATTTATCGGGCCGTGCATGGCAAAGAAGAAAGAAGCCAGGGAGCCGGATATTGCGGATGCGGTGGATTTTGTGCTGACCTTTCAGGAGGTGGAGAAATTTTTTGACGCAATGAACTTAAAGCCGCAGAAGCTTTCTTCGGACGAGCGGGAGCATTCCTCAAGGGCGGGGCGCATTTATGCCAGGACGTCCGGCGTCAGCGAAGCGGTCCGGACAACCGTAGAGCAGCTAAATCCCGGCAAAAAGGTAAAAGTGAAAGCCGAGCAGGCGGACGGGGTTTTGGCGTGCAAAGACCTGATTGAAAGAATCCGGAACGGAGAAACGGACGGAAATTTCTTTGAAGGCATGGCATGCAGCGGGGGCTGCGTGGGCGGGCCGAAGGTTCTGATCCCGAAAGAAGAGGGAAAGGAATTCGTAAACCGGTACGGGGAAGAAGCGGCTTATAAAACGCCCCTTGAGAATCCTTATGTAAAAGAACTGCTTAAAAGGCTGGGCTTTACGGACATTATGGATTTTCTGGAGCATTCGGATTTGCTGACGCGCAGCTTTGTAAGCGGGGACAGCCGCTGATCGCACAGAAATCCGTAACAGTTCCTCCTTTTGGCTTTCCTGTTACAGAATCCGGCCTATTTCAAGTTTGCCTTCGGCAAAGGAGCCGGATTCCCTGCTGTTTTTGCTATATTGGCTACGAACTGCGCAGCAAGTGCGCAGTTGCAGGCCAAACTGTTACAGAAATCCACAAAAAATTTGACGAAACTATTGATTTTTTGGCAGAATTTCTATATATTTATATTAAAGACGGTCAAAGAACCTGTCAAAAAATATCTGTAAAAATCTTTTAAGGAGGAAATCAAATGTCTAGAGCAAAAAAGTCAATGGATGGTAACACGGCTGCCGCACATGTTGCGTATGCCTTTACGGATGTTGCTGCCATTTACCCGATTACGCCTTCCAGCCCAATGGCTGATACGGTAGACCAGTGGTCTGCGGCAGGGCAGGAGAATATTTTCGGGAATCAGGTGAAAGTAGTGGAAATGGAATCAGAAGCGGGTGCAGCGGGCGCGGTTCACGGCTCCCTTGCAGCAGGCGCTTTGACAACTACCTTTACAGCATCCCAGGGGTTATTGCTGATGATCCCGAATATGTACAAGATTGCGGGCGAGCAGCTTCCGTGCGTATTTGACGTATCCGCACGTACCGTTGCGACACAGTCCTTGAATATCTTCGGCGACCACAGCGACGTATATGCCTGTCGCCAGACTGGTTTTGCTATGTTATGCGAGACAAACACACAGGAAGTTATGGATTTAAGCCCGGTTGCGCACTTGGCGACCATCGAGGGCAAGGTTCCGTTTATCAACTTCTTTGACGGTTTCCGTACCTCTCACGAGATTCAGAAGATCGAAGAGTGGGATTACGCAGATCTCAAAGAAATGTGCAATATGGACGCGGTGAAGGCGTTCCGCGACCATGCGCTCAATCCGGAGCATCCGGCGATGCGCGGTTCCCATGAGAACGGCGACGTATTCTTCCAGCACCGTGAAGCCTGCAACCCGGTATATGACGCGCTTCCGGCTATCGTAGAGAAGTATATGGCAAAAGTCAATGAAAAGCTCGGCACCAACTACAGCCTGTTCAACTACTACGGCGCCGAAGATGCGGACCGCGTCATCGTAGCGATGGGTTCCATCAACGACGTTGCGGAAGAAGTGATTGATTATATGACCGCAAAGGGCGAGAAGGTAGGCCTTATCAAGGTTCGCTTATACCGTCCGTGGGTAGCGGATGCATTCTTAAAAGCGCTTCCGAAGACGGCTAAGAAAGTGGCTGTTCTGGATCGTACAAAAGAGCCGGGCTCCCTTGGGGATCCGCTGTTCTTAGACGTAGCCGCAACCTTACGTGAAGCAGGATTAAATGATGTAATTTTAACCGGAGGACGTTACGGTTTAGGTTCGAAAGACACACCGCCTTCCAGCGTATTCGCAGTATACAAAGAGCTCGAAAAAGACGCTCCGAAGCCGCGCTTTACAATCGGTATCGTAGACGACGTGACGAACTTAAGCTTACCGGAAGTAAAACCGGCTCCGATTACGGCTGCAGAAGGCACCGTAGAGTGCAAGTTCTGGGGACTTGGCGGCGACGGTACGGTAGGCGCAAACAAGAACTCCACCAAGATCATCGGCGATCATACGGACAAATATATCCAGGCATACTTCCAGTATGACTCCAAGAAAACAGGCGGCGTTACCATTTCCCACTTAAGGTTCGGCGACAAGCCAATCAGAAGCCCGTATTACATCAACCAGGCCGACTTTGTGGCATGCCACAACCCGGCTTACGTAAACAAGGGCTTTAAGATGGTACAGGACGTAAAACCGGGCGGCGTATTTATGATCAACTGCCAGTGGTCCGACGAAGAGTTGGAGCACCACTTAAACGCAGACGCGAAGAAATACATCGCGGACAACAACATCCAGCTTTACACCATCAACGCCATTGACAAAGCAATCGAAATCGGTATGGGCAAACGTACCAATACGATTTTGCAGTCTGCATTCTTCAAACTGGCAAACGTTATGCCGATCGAAGAAGCAGTTGACTTTATGAAAGCAGCAGCAAAGAAATCCTACGGCAAGAAAGGCGACGCGATTGTAGAGATGAACTATAAGGCAATCGACGCCGGCGTAGACGCAGTACATAAAGTAGAAATTCCGGCTTCCTGGAAGAACCCGGCGGCAGATCCGGCGAAGAAGCCGTATACAGGTATTCCGAAGACCGTTAAGATGGTAGAGGATCTTTTGGATCCGATTTCCATCATGGATGGCGACAGCCTTCCGGTTTCTGCATTTGCAGAGAACCCGGACGGACAGTTTGAGCTTGGCGCATCCGCATACGAAAAACGCGGTACGGCAGTAACCGTTCCGACCTGGGACGCTGAGAAATGTATCCAGTGTAACCAGTGCGCATTCGTATGTTCCCATGCTACCATCCGTCCGTTTATGTTAAGTGAAGAAGAAGTAAAAGCCGCTCCGGCCAATATCAAGCTTGCTGATATGAAGCCGAAGGCAGGCGAGTACAAATATACCATGAGCGTATCCCCGCTTGACTGTATGGGATGCGGCGAGTGTATCACCGTATGTCCGGTAGGCGCAATCTCCATGGTTCCGCAGGAATCACAGGCAGACGAGCAGCCGGTATTCGATTACTTGGTAGCAAACGTCGGCAAGAAGCCGGGTATGCCTGCGGACAACACCGTAAAAGGCTCCCAGTTCAACCAGCCGCTCTTAGAGTTCTCCGGCTCCTGCGCAGGATGTGCCGAGACCTCTTATGCACGTTTGATTACACAGCTGTTCGGCGAGCATATGTACATTTCCAATGCAACCGGATGTTCTTCTATCTGGGGCGGCCCGGCAGCAACCTCACCGTATACGGTAAACAAAGACTCGAAGAAAGGCCCGGCATGGGCAAACTCCCTGTTTGAGGACAATGCAGAGCATGGCTTCGGTATGCAGATTGGCCAGAAGGTACTGCGTGAGCAGGCAATCGCAAGCGCCGAGAAATGCGCAACGTCTGATAAAGCAGGTGAAGAACTGAAAGCTGCATTTGCAAAATTCATGGAAACAAAGGACGATACAAGGGCCAATGGGGCTGCAGCGGACGCACTGGCTGCAGAACTTGAAAAAGCGGCGCAGGCAGGATGCCCGGACGCAGCGGCTGCCCTTGAGAAAAAAGATTACCTTGCTAAGAAATCCATCTGGATCTTCGGCGGCGACGGATGGGCTTATGATATCGGCTTCGGCGGATTAGACCATGTGCTTGCTGCAGGCGAGAACGTTAACGTTATGGTATTCGATACCGAGATGTATTCCAATACCGGCGGCCAGGCTTCCAAGGCTTCCAACATCGGCGAGGTTTGCCAGTTCGCAGCTTCCGGTAAGGATATCGGCAAGAAGAGCCTTGCAGAAATCGCTATGAGCTATGGTTATGTATATGTAGCGCAGATTGCGATGGGCGCAAATATGGCTCAGGCAGTGAAAGTAATCGCTGAAGCGGAAGCTTACAACGGCCCGTCCTTAATCATCGGCTACGCTCCATGCGAGCTGCACGGCGTAAAAGGCGGCATGAACCACTGCCAGGATGAAATGAAGAAAGCGGTTGCTTCCGGTTACTGGAACCTCTTCTCGTTCAACCCGGCGCTTAAGGCAGAAGGTAAGAATCCGTTCACGTTAACCTCCAAACCGGGCGACGGAACCTATCAGGAATTCTTAAACAACGAAACACGTTACAGCCGCCTGACAAGGGCATTTCCGGATCGCGCCGAGAAACTCTTCGCAGAGTCCGAGAAGGCTGCAAACGAGAGATACGAGCATCTGCTTCGGCTGGTAGAGCTTTACAAATAAGATAAGGCTTTTAACCTGAAGGAAACATGATATAGAAAAAGGCACAGCTTCCGAAATTTGAGGCTGTGTCTTTTTTGCAAGGAGGAAGGAATGGCTTATTTTCCGTTGTTTATGGAATTAAACGGCGTATGCTGCCTGGTAGCCGGAGGGGGGCGGATTGCGCTCCATAAGGTGAAGGTATTAAAAGACTTTGGGGCTAAAGTTACAGTAGTGGCGGATACGATCCTCCCGGAGTTAAAAGCAGCGGAAGGGATTTGCTGCCGGGAACGGAATTTTGTTCCGGAAGATTTAGCAGGGCAGGCGCTTGTGGTGGCTGCCACAGACGATCCTGGCGTCAACCACAGAATCAGCCTGCTGTGCCAAAAACAGCGCATTCCGGTCAATGCGGTGGATCAGATGGAAGACTGCAGCTTTATTTTTCCCGCATACGTAAAAGAAGGGGAAGTTGTGGCTGCATTTGTCAGCGGCGGGCAAAGCCCGGCTGTTTCGCAGTACTTAAAGGAACGGACGCGCCCGGTTTTAACGGAACTGGTGGGCAGGCTGGCTTCGCAGCTTGGCGGCCTTCGGGAAGAGGTAAAGAGGATTGTCCCGAAACGGGAACAAAAGGCGTTTTACCGGGCGCTTCTGCGTCTGGGTTTAGAAAAAGAAAGCGTATTAACAGAGGAAGAAATCAGCCAAATCATAGGAGGGAAAGCAGAATGGAAAGAATGAGAAGGCTCCGGGTAAGCCCTGCTGTGCGCAGTATGGTGAGAGAGCATCACGTGCGCACGGAAGAACTGGTTTATCCTGTTTTTGTCATCGAAGGGCAAAATATCTGCCGTCCGGTGGAATCAATGCCCGGCATATGCCAGTATTCCCTGGATCGCCTGCCGGAAGAATTAAACCGCGTGACGGGCGCCCGCATTCCGGCCGTGCTGCTCTTTGGGATTCCGGCGCATAAGGACGAAACAGGCAGCGGCGCGTACGATGCGGATGGGATTATCCCCAAAGCAATCCGGCTGATAAAATCAGAGGAGCGTTATCAAAATCTGGTTGTGATAGCAGACGTCTGCCTGTGTGAATACACTTCACACGGCCACTGCGGCCTGGTCAAAGACGGGGTTATTTTAAATGATGAAACGCTGCCCCTGCTGGCTCAGGCGGCGGTAAGCTACGCTGCGGCGGGCGCGGATATGGTGGCGCCGAGCGATATGATGGACGGGCGCGTGGGAGCCATCCGCAGCGCGCTTGATGGAAACGGGTTTTCCCATATTCCAATTATGGCGTACAGCGCCAAGTTTGCGTCTGCGTTTTACGGCCCGTTCCGCGACGCCGCGCATTCCGCTCCCGGTTTTGGCGACCGTAAAACGTATCAGATGGATCCGGCAAACGGGCGGGAAGCAATGCGTGAAATCAGGGCGGATCTATTGGAAGGAGCGGATATTATCATTGCCAAGCCGGCCATGGCATATGCGGATATTATCCGGGAGGCCAGCGCCCGTTTTGGCGTTCCGGTCGCAGCTTATAACGTGAGCGGGGAATACGCCATGGTAAAGGCGGCCGCGGCGAACGGCTGGCTGGACGAGAAAAAAACCGTTATGGAGATTTTAACCGGTTTGAAACGCGCCGGGGCAAGCATGATTATCACTTACCACGCTTTGGACGCGGCAAAGTGGATTTGGGAGGAAGAGAGGAAAAACCTGTGACAGATATAAAATCAAAAGAATTATTTGAGGCGGCAAAACGGCGTATTCCGGGCGGAGTCAACAGCCCGGTCCGCGCCTTTGGGGCCGTGGGAAAGACGCCGCGGTTTATTGTGTCCGCGCATGGCAGCCGCATAACGGATGCAGACGGCAACGAAATGATCGATTACGTCGGTTCGTATGGCCCTGCAATTTTGGGGCATGCACATCCGCGTGTGATTGAAAAAGTAACGCAGGCATGCGAAGACGGCCTGTCCTTTGGCGCGCCCACCGAACGGGAGGTGCGCCTGGCGGAACTGATTGCGGAACAAATGCCTTCTATGGAGTCCAGCCGTATGGTAAATTCCGGAACGGAAGCCGTTATGAGCGCCGTGCGCCTGGCGCGCGCGTTTACAGGGCGGGAAAAAATTGTCAAGTTTAAAGGCTGCTACCATGGGCATTCCGACGGGCTTCTTGTAAAAGCAGGTTCCGGCGCAATGACGGCGTCCATACCGGATTCGGCTGGAGTACCGCTTGATTTTACAAAACATACGCTGCTTGCCCGGTACAATGACACGGACTCGGTAAAGGAGTTGTTTGCGGGACATCATGAGAGCATAGCCGCAGTAATTGTGGAGCCTGTGGCGGCAAATATGGGAGTTGTGCCGCCAATGCCCGGCTTTCTTGCATTTTTACGGGAGATTACGAAGAAATACGGGGCGCTTTTGATTTTTGACGAAGTCATTACCGGGTTTCGGCTCGCGCCGGGCGGCGCGCAGGAATATTTTGATATTACGCCGGATCTTACGACGCTTGGGAAAATTGCAGGCGGCGGAATGCCGGTCGGCGTATACGGCGGACGGCGGGATATTATGGAATTGGCGGCCCCGCTTGGCCCGGTATACCAGGCGGGTACGCTGTCCGGGAATCCGGCCGCTATGGCGGCGGGGATTGAAACGCTTTTGATTTTAAAGGAGGATCCGGGAATATACGGACGGATAGAAAAAAAGGCAAGGCAGATTGCGGATGCGGTGCGTAAGGCGGCAAAGGGAAGCGTGTGCGTCAACCAGGTAGGTTCATTGCTCAGCGTGTTTTTTACGGACGCTGCGGTAAGGGATTATGAGAGCGCTGTTTTATCCGATACCAGGCGGTTTGCGGACTATTTTGGGTATCTTCTGGAACGGGGTATTTATACTGCGCCTTCCCAGTTTGAGGCGATGTTCGTATCGGATGCGCATACAGACGGGGAGATTGCGTATACCTGCCGGGTTATGCGGGAGATGAAGTGGTGAGCATGCGGGGAGCCGCTTTCTCCCCGCATGCCAAAATCCGATTTCCATGAAATAAATGGTCGAATGAAATCCGGCAAAATCACAGGCGGATTTTTCGTGTGAAAAAATTGTTGACGGAAGTGGCGATAAGTGCTAAGATATTTCGTAAGAAAAGGCGCTGCCGTGAAGCAACGGTTCGCCTCAGTTAAATGTTTAAATGTTGTTTAAAAAAGCAACCTAACTTTGGTCGGTGCGGTTGCTTTTTTGCTGTCCTTTATTTCTTCTGGTCTGCCGGATACTGATCACCGTGACGATGATGCTGACAACCGTTACTGCAATACCGACAAGTTCCAAAATCATTCCAAACACCAATAGTGCTTACCTTTCGCTTTATTTTCCATATGTATCCCCTCCTCCGGTACTGGAAGCTCTCAAAATGTACTCATTTTGGCAAAAGGCGAACCGCTACCCGTTTTGGTAACGCCCATGTATATTTTATCATAGTGACAGTGTTTTGCAAGATGTGACAGCAAATATTTTTATCAGAATAAAACTTATCTGCCCTTTTTTTCTTTTCTCTTGATTTGTAGACATTAAACTGGTTCTTACACTTCTGGTTGCAAAACTCATTCCCTTTCCTGCTTGCGACAAAGGCTTTGTCACAGTGTTTGCACATACGCATATCACTGTCCTTGTCTGTGAGCATGAATGAAAAGCACATCTGCATCATGATCAGTAGCGAATGGAAATCCCATATGATAACGGGCGAATACCTTTTCAAGCGCGATTCGGTAGGTTGGGGCTATGCCCTCACGGTCAGTCACAGACCATCCCGATTCCATGCCGTTCTTTCTGAAATCCGGCTTGCCAAAAGGATAGAAATAGGCAAGACAGTCCTCTGTAGGAAGGGATAAGAAGGCTTCCGGTTACATGATCGAGTGCGCAGCGGACAAGAAGTTTAAAAAGAACAAAGCCCGTGCGGAGATAAAGAAAAACAAGACGGTAAGCGTGTCTGTGAAGAAATTAAAGCCCGGAAAGAAATATTACGTGCGTGCCTGCGCCTATGCGAAATCCGGAAGCACGAAGGTGCAGGGGGACTGGAGCAAGGTAAAAACAGTACAGGTGAAAAAATAAGATTGCAGGAATAGAAGCGAATCGGATGCAGTATCCGATTTGCCCTCAGAAAAGGATAAAATATAAGAATGGCATCCTAAACCTTGGACGGTTAGAGGATGCTATTTCTTTTTGTGATTATCTATGCAAAAATTTTTAAACGCCTCCGGAAGAAGGAATCGTATTTACTCTGCCTGCGACAAGTGCTATGATAGAACCATAAAATTCCAAATCCAAAGGAGGTACAGCACAACATGAAACTGTTAATACTCGGAGGAGTCGCTGCAGGCACAAAAATTGCGGCGAAATTTATGCGTGAGGATCGAAGCGCCGAAGTCGTTTTATTAAACAAAGGAACCGACATTTCCTACGCCGGATGCGGCCTTCCCTATTACATAGGAAACATTATCCCGCAAAAAGAGCAGCTGATCGTAAACACTCCCGCCCAATATGCCAGACTGACCGGCGTAACCGTCCACACCCAGACCGAAGCGGTACAAATCGATCCGCAGGCCAAACAGGTCATTGCCGTCAATACGGTCACAGGGGAGCGGACCTGCCACGGGTACGACAAGCTTGCCGTCTGCGTGGGCGCAAGCCCCGTCAAGCCGCCGATTACAGGCTGTGATCTGGAAAACGTATTTTTTATCCGCACGCCGGATGATGCGATTCGCCTGCGTACAGCCATAGATGCCGGGAACATCCGGACGGCGGCGGTTGTCGGCGCGGGCTATATCGGGCTTGAAATTGCCGAAAACCTTCTGGCACGGGGCATTGAGACTACAGTGCTTGATCTGGCGCCGCATGCCCTGCCCGGTTTTGATGCGGAGATGGCGGCGTATGCCGAACGAAAGCTGAAAGAAGCCGGGCTTTCGGTTCTGACCGGCGTAGCCGTAACGGCGATCGAAGGCGACGGCAGGGCACAGAAAGTCACTGCCGAAACAGGCTCATACCCGGCCGATCTGGTTGTCATCAGCGCAGGTATCCGGCCGAACACCGCGTTTCTTGAGGGCAGCGGGATTGAAATGGTAAAGGGCGCAATCCTGACCGACGCACAGGGCAGGACGAACCTTCCGGATATCTATGCGGCGGGCGACTGCGCAATGGTGCGCCATGCGTTGACCCAAAAGCCGGTATGGTCGCCGATGGGTTCTATCGCCAATATTGCCGGACGGCTGATTGCCCGAAATATGGCAGGCGCAGACATCTCCTACCGCGGCCCGCTTGGGACGGCCGTCTGCAAGCTGCCCGGCTTTCATGCAGGCAGAACCGGGCTTACGGAACAGCAGGCTAAGGCGGAAGGCTTTGAGCCGGTCAGCGTGGTTGCGGTAGTGGATGACAAAGCGCACTATTATCCGGGCGCAGGATCGTTTATTATAAAAATGATTGCGGACAGGCCGACGTTAAAGCTGCTTGGCATACAGGTATTTGGCGCCGGGGCAGTCGATAAAATCGTTGATATCGCGGTCACAGGCATAATGCTAAACGGCACGCTCACCGGCCTGGCCGATCTGGATCTTGCCTACGCGCCGCCGTTTTCCACCGCAATCCATCCGTTTACGCATACGTTAAATATCCTGCGAAACAAAATATCCGGCTCCCTTGAAACCATTACCCCGGCAGAATTTGCCGCAGGAGGGGCGGGCGGCTACCGGATTGTGGACGCCTGCGTAAAGCCGTCGATTGCGGGCGCGCCTTACCTGGAATTAACGGAAGTGGAAGGCGTTGTGGACGGGCTTGATCCGAATGAAAAAATCCTTCTGGTCTGCAACAAAGGCAAACGGGCGTACCTGCTGCAGAACCGCCTGAAATATTTCGGCTACCGCAATACCAGAGTGCTGGAAGGCGGCATCACCTTTAACCGGGTGGAAGCGTAGGCCATGCAGTTTGCATGTATCGGGATTCGTTACACAGAAGCAAAGCTTTCGGTGCGCGACAAAATTTCTTTTACCGACGCGATGAAGCTTGCGTTTTTCGGCAGGGCGGAAGCCGCAGGCGTCGATCAGTGCATGGTGCTTTCTACCTGCAACCGCAGCGAAGCGTATTATTTTTATACGGACGAAGGGCAGAAAGCGCAGATGCGCCGGATTTATATGGAAATGTTTCCGGAAGCGGACACCGGCAGATATCTGAACGAAACGGACGGCGAAAAAGCCATAGCGTATCTGTTTGCGGTTGCGGCTGGTTTGGAGTCCATGGTGCCCGGCGAAGATCAGATTCTGGGGCAGGTTAAGGAAGCGCTTGATTATGCCAGGACGATGGGATATGCCGGAAAAGAATTAAACCGCACTGTGCGGGACGCCGTAACCTGCGCCAAGCGGATCAAAACCGAGCTAAACATCAGCGCGCAGCCGCTGTCCGCAGGTTACGTGGGAATCCGCATGCTGCAGGAGTACTGCGGGATTGCCGGGAAGCGCGCGCTTGTGATCGGAAGCGGCAAAACGGCCGCGTTGGCGGTCAAGTATGTATCCGAATACGGGGCGGCGCAGATTGTTGCCTGCAGCCGCACCCGTTCGCATGCCGCGCGGCTGTGCATGGAGGTTCCGGAAACGGAAATCGTTTCATATGAGAGCCGTTATACGGCCATGGCGGACTGCGACATTGTAATTTCGGCAACGGCCTCCCCGCATTTTGTCGTGCGGCGGGAGGAATTCTGCCCCCAAAAGCCCATTGCGTTTTTGGATCTGGCGGCGCCGCGCGTTATCGATCCGGCATATGCAGACGATCCGCTGGTTCATCTTATTGATCTGGACATCCTGCAGGAAACCGTTTCCCGAAATTACAGGGAACGCAGGCGACTGGCCGAACAGGGGCGGGGGAGGATTGCGGCGGATGTGCGGGAAACGGCGGCGTGGCTTATGCAAAGCCGGATGGATTCCACCATTGAATCTCTGCAGCAGCGGTGCGGCGCCATTGCGGAGGACAGCTTTGCATATCTGGATCGGAAAATGCAGCTTGGCGCAAGGGAGCAAAAGCTTTTGAAAAAAGTATTAAACGCCTCGCTGCAGCGTTTGATGCGGGAGCCTATCCGGGAATTAAAACGGCTGGATACCGAAGAAGAGCAGGAAGCGTACAAACAGATGGTGCGGCAGTTATTTCAGATTTGAGGGAGAGATTATGCGGTATATCATTGGCACAAGAGGTTCCAGACTGGCGCTTGCACAGGCGGAGTATGTCAGAGACAGGCTTTCTGCGGCGTATCCCATGCATACGTTTACGCTCCGCGTCATCCGCACGTCCGGGGACAAAATTCTCAATAAGCCGCTTGCGGAATTTGGCGAAAAAGGTATCTTTGTCAAAGAAATCGAAGCGGAAATTTTAAACGGGACC
>CAJTLD010000015.1:0-238 GCA_910577065.1 uncultured Lachnospiraceae bacterium
TCATATCCCGTTCCCCGGCGTCAAACCCGCGGATAAATTCCGGAATACCTTCATATACCGCATTTGTTTTCTCAAGATTGGGATCCCGGTATGATGAAAAGAACGCGTTCCCGTTGCGCAGGAAATTCCCGCCGCAGCCATAAGCGCCGCCTTCCACACGGACGTTCTGCCACAAATAATCATAGCTTAATATCACCCTTAAAATCCGAAGCGCCCCGGTAAAAGCAAACCCCGCCTG